>NZ_JBOJLN010000018.1:0-37562 GCF_050750165.1 Pseudidiomarina sp. WS423
CGGTTTTATATTTGGTGCGCTCACACCGGTTTTAATGTTTGGCGTGACTGGCACCGAGTTCAGTTTTCAATCAGCCACTTTTCTGGGTCTTTATGGTCTATTCGGTGCAGGGTGTGCCGTTACTGCATGGAACTATGTGCGTAAAAATGTCAGCTTATAACAAGGCTGTAAACCGGACCCAAATTACTACGCGGCAGTTTGTGCATTCGCTTCGCTCACTGTCGCACAAACTACCGCTCCGTAATTCGGCCCGGTTACAGCAGCGTTAGGTGCTAAAGGAGAGTCAAATGGAATTATCAAATTTTTTACCATTCGTAATGTTGCTGGTTTTTTCTGGACTGTCATTGCGAATATGGAAAACGGAAAGTAACAGTCAAGCAGTTTTAATGATTTGTATGGGCTGGGCAGCTATCAGTGTTCTCAGTTTAGTCGGTAGTATTATGCTATTTGTTGCAGGAGGTATAATTGTGCCAACTATTTTATTCACACTGTCCCCAGTTGCAGCCTATGTGGCAAATCAGTTTAAAAATGTACAACGCACCTAACAAAACAATAAACCACATTCGCTTCGCTCATTGGGAAAAAGCCTCGCTGGCACTTCGTGCCAAAGCACTCGGTTTTTCCCGTTATTGTAAGCGTTAGGCGAACAAGGAGTGTTTTTTTGATTCTTAGGTTTTTAATGATTCTCGCTGCGGCATTTTTCATGTCAGCGTGTACCACAGGAAAGCTCTATTACACCGAGCAATCTGGTAATCGTATTTTGGGTTGCGATGTGGAATTCGTTGGCCTTCCCAGCGTAGACAAATTTGCTGTCGAATATGCGTTAAGTCTTTGCGCTAAAAGTGTCGTCCATAAAGGTCATCAACTGGATGGCAATCAGCAATATCTCGTAAACCTAGACACATCAATTCCTGAGGCGCCATGTGGTCATGCTTGGAACCACGATCTAGCAAAAGCTAAATTTACAGAAGGCTTACTATCAAAGAAGCAATATGGTTATATTGTTGCTCACATAGATCTGGGGCTTGCGGTTGTAAATGAGTGTTCACCTAACAATGCGTAACACTCGCTCCCGTTGGTCGCTGGGACGCCAACCCGCTGCGCAGCTCGTCGCCCGTGTGCTTTGCGTTAACTGTCACGGAAGACCTCAGTGAAATTTGAAGTATCGAGCAATCTCAAAATCAGTCCCGAAGATGTCGATGGGCTCCTCACCATGAAGGGCGTGAATAGGGAGCTGAGTCCCATCATCCGTATGACGGCTCCCTCAGAGTGGTCAAGCAAGCCAATCTTTGAATGGCCTACGGGTAAGGTGCTCTTTTCTAGCTCGATACTCCTTTTCGGTATCCTTCCCATCGATCGGCACACGTTCTTCTTTCAATCCATTGATCGCCAACGGGGTTTTGCGGAGGCGTCGAGCTCTTTAACCAATAAGCTGTGGCACCATCGGCGGGAGATCGATAGAAGCGAGGCATCATGCCGAGTCACCGATACGGTCGAGTTCCAGTGTAGGTTGCCCCTGCTGGCATACGTTCTGGGGCCTGTTTACCGGTTCATCTTCAAGCACCGTCATCAGGTGCTAAGGTCTTTCTACGGTGGCAGCGCCAGTTAACCAGTCAATTAAGTTCGTTCCGGCCTGCGGCCTCCACCGGACGCCCCTGTTGGGCCGCCGCTTATTTCAGCGTAAAATTTTTTGCCTAACCTCGCAGACTATGCTGTAATACGTTGTAGTCACTAGGTATGAGGGGCATAGTCATGAGCGTCACCACAGTTCGCCTTCAAGCAGAAGTTGAACAGCATCTGGAAGCAATCGCCAGCAGGCTACACCGTAGCAAAGGCTGGGTAATTAACCAGGCATTGTCGGAATACATAGAAAAGCATCAGCTTGAGCAAGAGCGGTGGAAACAAACGTTAGAGGCAATGGAGTCTGCTGCCCAAGGCAAGGTTGTTGATGCCAGCGAGGTCCACAGTTGGCTTAATAGCTGGGGAACCGAAAACGAGCAAAATGCGCCGAGATCAGGTAAGTGAAGCTGGTTTACACGGACGAAGCCATTGATGATTTGAAACGCCTCAGGGAGTTCATTGCGGTGCACAGCCCGTCGTCGGCAGTCAGGATTGCCGCCGAACTGGTTGGCAAAGTCGAATTACTTCCAGACTTCCCCAAAATGGGCGCACCAGTTGAAATGGCACCGGTGCCTGACTCTGTTCGAGATATGGTTTTCGGAAAATACGTCGTTCGATATTCAGTTCATGCCAGTGCCATCATTATTCTCCGAGTGTGGCATGGTCTTGAGGGTGAACGATAGCAATTTAACCAAACACGGCACTCGGACGCCCTTGTCTCCGCTTCGCTACGTCAAGGTCACCGGTGCGCTCTGCGTTATGTATAGGTACCCCATGAACCTTGTCGCTCCTTACTTGGGTGCGTTTGTAAT
This sequence comes from Pseudidiomarina sp. WS423, assembly GCF_050750165.1. Classification (NCBI taxonomy): domain Bacteria; kingdom Pseudomonadati; phylum Pseudomonadota; class Gammaproteobacteria; order Alteromonadales; family Idiomarinaceae; genus Pseudidiomarina; species Pseudidiomarina sp. WS423. The sequence goes on from NZ_JBOJLN010000018.1 coordinate 2,433, forward strand.
AGTTATGCTAGCTTTTGCAATGCTCAGTATACCGGCAATTGGCTTTACGTATTTACTGGCCTGGCTGCTAAGTTTCCTGTTTGATATCAATTTCGACAGTGCGATCACTCACGGTGTGCTCTTGGTACTAGCGGCTATTTGGACATTAGCTACCATCAATAGCAAAGAGGGCAGCGAAGAACTCTCCAACATGTTAACGTTGAAGCGCTAACGCATCAGCTGTCATAAAAACGTCATGTGGCACTGTTAGGTTGGCTGATTATCACAAATGAGATAAGTGAAACGATGACACAACAGTTAGTACGTGAAACGACGTTAGGCGGGGCCATTATTCTCGGGCTTGGCTCAATTTTGGGTACTGGAGCGTATGTGAGTGTCGGCTTGAGCGCTGAATTAGCTGGGCCAAATCTAGTTGTTGCCATTATTCTGGCTGCATTTACGGCGTTATTTAATGGCCTAAGCTCGGCTCAACTAGCCGCGGTACATCCAGTAAGTGGTGGCACCTATGAGTATGGCTATAAGTTTCTTAACCCCACCGCAGGCTTAACCGCGGGCACCTTATTTGTGCTCGCAAAAAGCGCATCAGCCGCTACCGCAGCACTTGCTGTTGCATGGTATTTGCATGGCTATCTCAATACACTTGTAAACACCCCAGCTTGGACCATTCATGGGATTGCAGCGGGATTATTGTTGCTTTTTACTAGCTTTGTACTCAGTGGGGTACGCCGTACCAATGGGCTCAATGCTATTCTCGTAACCCTTAGCCTGATTGGTTTAGTGGTGTTTATTGTTGCTGCATACAGTGAACCTAGCCCACCATTGATTTTTACCGAAGCATCGTTACAGCAATACGATAATGGTGTGTTTTTTGCTGCTGCGCTGATGTTTGTAGCTTTTACCGGGTATGGCCGTATTGCTACTATGGGCGAAGAAGTGATAAACCCACGCCAGACTATTCCCAAAGCCATTGTGCTCACGTTGGCTATCATTAGTCTGTTGTACATAGCTGTCGGCCTAGCTATTTTGCATGTAAGCGGTGCCGAGAGTTTTGCTCAGAGTAACTTTAATATAGCCCAATTAGTGGAGCATTCGACCTGGCATGGAGTGATCGTGCTAGGCGGTATTGTAGCCATGTGTGGCGTTATTCTAAATCTAGTACTTGGCGTATCGCGGGTCGTCTTGGCTATGGGCCGCCGTGGCGATTTACCTCGCAGCCTTGCTCGTCTCGATAGCCAACAAAAATCAGCACCAGCTGCAACTTGGTTAACCTTTGCCGTGATGGCTTTGATTGCTCTCGGCGGCGGTATTGAAGCTGCATGGACATTGAGTGCTTTTACGGTCTTGGTCTATTATGGGTTAACTAATCTAGCTGCGCTTAAGGTTCCGCAAGCACAGCGTTTTGTGCCTAAATGGGTGTCTTTTTTGGGCTTAATCGCTTGTCTTGGTTTGGCTGTTTTTATTCCCTGGCCTACCATTGTTCTAGGCACTTTTTTAGTGTTATGTGTTATCGTTTTAAAACGAATAACATCCATAACTAACGGTAGTCCATGAGCCATCACCATCATGATCACAGTAAAGATCTTTCTTCCGAACGGCTAGGCTGGGCCTTCGTTCTCAATTTTTGTTTTACTATCATCGAGTTTATTGGTGGGATATTAACCAATAGTACTGCGATTTTAGCTGATGCGGTACATGATTTAGGTGATAGCTTAGCCTTAGCGTTAGCTTGGGTACTCAATAAATTGGGGCGCAAGCAGGCTAATCCGCAATACACCTATGGCTACCGTCGGCTCAGCTTGGCGGGTGCTTTCATCAATGCGCTGGTGCTGATTGCTGGGTCTGTGTGGGTGCTCACTGAAGCTATTCCACGCCTGTGGGATCCGCAAATGCCTGTTACCGAGGGCATGATTGGCTTAGCGATTTTAGGCATAGCAGTGAATGGCTTTGCCGCTTATAAGTTATCAGCGGGCAAAACCTTAAATGAACGCGTGATTAATTGGCACCTACTAGAAGATGTTTTAGGTTGGGTTGCGGTACTGATTGTTGCTATCGTATTGATGTTTGTTGAATGGCCTATTCTCGATCCGTTGTTATCAGTAGCTTTTACGATTTTTATTTTAGTTAATGTAGTTCGTAACCTATTTCAGACGGCACGGCTGTTTTTTCAGGCTGCGCCAGACCAAAATACGATAAGCTCTGTTGAGCAACAACTACGCCAGCTGGAGCAAGTAGAGGATGTGCATCATTTACATTTTTGGTCGTTAGATGGTGAGCATCATGTTTTAACTGCACATGTGGTCGTAGCTGTCGACTTAGATATAGCGCAGCGGCGCTTATTCAAACAACAAATTGATGCGGTACTGATGCCATTTGCATTGAGTCATACAACCATTGAATTAGAGTTTCCTGGTGAATTATGCCGTGACAACGAGTACCACGAGCATGAGCACGAACACGAGCATCATCACCACCATTCACATTAAACCCAGTAGGTTTAGGAGGTAGTTATGTCGACGTCATTTCAAGGTAAAGTTGCTTTGGTTACCGGTGCCGGTTCAGGCTTAGGTGAAGCTATTGCTAAAGCCTTAGCGAGTAAAGGCGCGAAGGTGGTACTAACAGATATCAACCTAGCAGCAGCAGAACGAGTTACTAAGGCTATTCAGCAAGCCGGTGGTGATGCTACTGCTTTTCAGCAAGACACAGCAAAAGCCGAAGCTGCAGAGCAAGCGGTTAAGTTTGCCGAAGCCACTTACGGCGCATTACATTATGCCGTTAACAATGCGGGTATTGGTGGTGCTCAAGCGCCAGCGGGTGAGACCGATTTGGCTGAATGGCAGCGGGTGATTGATATCAATTTAAACGGTGTGCTGTATGGCATGAGATATCAAATACCTGCCATGCTTAAGGCTGGGGCTGAACACTGCGCTATTGTTAATATGGCATCTATCCATGGCATGGTGGCAGCACTTGGAAATGGTGCTTATACCGCCGCTAAACATGGGGTGGTGGGACTCACGAAAAACGCCGCAGCTGAATACGGGCCACAAGGCTTACGCATTAATTGTGTGGGCCCTGCCTACATAGACACACCATTATTAGAGAGTTTACCGCAAGAGTTACGCGATCAATTGGTGAGCCGGCACCCGCTAGGGCGTTTAGGCCGAGCCGATGAAGTTGCTCCGTTGGTATGCTTTTTATTGTCGTCTGAGGCATCTTTCATGACCGGTGGTTATTACTTGGTTGATGGTGGCTACACCAGTATTTAATGCTGTTAGCAACGGTCAGTCGTTACCGGTTAGAGTAACGACTGGCTATGCTAAGCGGGTCAACAAGACCCATGTTATTAAGCTATTAAGCAAATCTAAATGCTAGAGGTAATAAGAAGACGACGACCGCCGCCCAAGCTACATAAAAGGGTATCAGTTTAATTTGCCACTGCTCTAACTGAACAAAGCCTGCTCGTGCTCGAATAAACAAGAAGTAATACCAGGCATAGCCGGCTAAACTAGTTAGCAACAATAAGTTTGCCCCTAAAACGGCGATTCTATTGGGAGTCAGACCGAGCTCTAAAATGCGGCCACCTATTGCCAAGAGGGCCAGAAGGTCAACACACAATGCTGTCGCAACTAGCAGCAATTGCAAATAATCAAAGAGACTAGGGCCTTGTGCAGGCGCTTTTGAACTGACACTGTAGAGCACTAATCCAAGTACCAGAATCAGCATCATATTTAACCCTAACAGTACATCTCGTTCTAAATTGAAGCCTTTGCCGGTGACGAGCATCACCATTAAAAAGACACTTAACAGCAGCGTAAACAAAGGAGTAAAGATCCGAGCAAGCACCGGTGCCATCGTCTCTATCGCCCCTTGTTTTGCGCCTACTAGATAGCCTACGATGACCACCGCGCCCATAGCTCCACAAGGAATGATCCATTGACTGGCGAACCATTCCACATCAATGTCAATAAACGAGAAGATACCTATGGTAAATGCTGTTAAAACGGCTCCGCCTAACGCAACAAGCACAAAATAAATAAAGTATTCGCCCGAGAAGCGGATAAAATCCATCTGCTTGGCATCCGAACGCCACCAGTTTCCGCTGTAGGTGACACCTACCATAAACCACAACAACAGTGGCAAATGCAGCATGGCCAAGACAGCCGTATCACCACCAGGTTGCCACGGCATAGCATTCATATAGATAGCCGCAAACAGGGTACAACTACCGACAAACAGCCAGCCCCGTTGCCCCAGCTGCCGTTCAATAACCCAATAGGCTGCTAACATGGGCAAGCAAAACAATGAAATATTATAGGCAAAAAACCATTCATGAGATGCCATGGATACCCCAAATAAAAGGGGAGCTTTAATGGCTATGGCTGCTACCAGCGCTAACAGCAATACCGTCAGTAGAGAAGCCGAACTAGTCGCAGGGCTAAAGACAAGATTTCGCCATAATCGGCCCGCATGGACCTCCGCAAATTCATGCGAAATAGCTGCGATTTGACCGAGCCGTTTGGTGGCGACTAAAAAGGCTTCGTCGGCTGCTAAACCGGCACCGATGAGTGCGTCGATTTCATCGCGTAAATGGCTTTCTAATTCATCCGCATCTTCTTCTTGAATGGCCGATTGGCGTAATAAATAGCGTCGCCATTCAGCAATATTTTGGGTCAGAACAAGATGGTCATCAGGCGGGTTGGAAGTCATAAGGATTATTCCATAATGTGTTAAGGGCGTTGTTGATCAGCTGCCATTGTTGGCGCTGTTCAAGAATGGCTTGTTTGCCAAGGTCAGTAATGGCGTAGTATTTACGTTTTCTGCCGCTGTCAGCTAAGCGCCACCGGGCTACCAGGTAACCTTGTTTTTCTAACCGATGTAATAAGGGGTACATCATGCCGTCAGTCCAAGTGAGAATGCCGCCAGATAGCTCTTCAACGCGCTTAACGATTTCATAGCCGTAAGTTTCACCTTCAGCAATCACGCCTAACACAATAGGAGTGGATGATGCCGCCATCAGATCTTTGGATAAGTTCATAAGCAACCTAATGAGTAAAAGTAAATGTTTATACCTAGAACCTCTAGGTATAAATTCTATACCTAGATCTGTTATGTATGCAAGAACTATCATTTACTGCTAGGTTTATGTATTAGTACTTATTGATAAATCAGAAGAAAGGAGCGTGCTATGGGCTTTTTATGGTTTTTATTGGTAGGCATTATTGCCGGTTGGCTAGCAGGTACCTTAATCAAAGGAGGCGGTTTTGGGTTGTTAGGCAATATGGTGATAGGTATTATTGGTGCCATGATTGGCGGCTTTTTGTTCAACGCACTTGGTGTTGCTAGTGGCGGTGGCATCATTTGGAGTATTGTGGTGGCAACAGTCGGGGCGGTGGTGTTGCTGATTATTGTGCGTGCCCTTAAAAAGGCTTAGTTAGGTTAAGCGGGTCACCCTAGCTAGGCTTCTTTTCGAGCTGTGCTAGGGCGACGTTTTGCTGCAACTCGTTAGGTTGTTAGCTTATCTTGCGTGCGCAGCTCAAAATCGCTGGCATCGTGGCGTTCATGCAACTGCTTATGCAATTCTCCCCACGTTTTGTTGACGATACGACCGCGCTGCACTGCTGGGCGTTGTGCGATTTGTTCAGCCCAGCGTAAAACATGTTGATAGGTATGAGCTTCTATAAACTCTGCAGCATCATAAACTTGGTTGGTGACTAAGGCACCATACCAAGGCCAAATAGCCATATCGGCGATACTATATTCAGCGCCCGCCACATAGGGATGCAAGGCCAATTGCTTATCTAAAACATCAAGCTGCCGCTTTACTTCCATCGTGTAGCGATTGATCGGGTATTCAAATTTTTCTGGTGCGTAGGCATAAAAATGCCCAAAACCGCCACCTAGAATAGGTGCGCTAGCCATTTGCCAAAACAACCAGTTAAGCGTTTCCGTTCGTGCAGCGGGTTGTTTAGGTAAGAAAGCATCAAACTTTTCAGCAAGATACAATAAAATCGAACCACTCTCGAAAACTCGTGTGGGTGGTGTGGTCGAGGTATCTAAAAGTGCTGGGATTTTTGAGTTTGGATTCACCTCGACAAAGCCACTGCTGAACTGTTCACCTTCAAGAATTTGAATCAAATGAGCATCGTATTCGGCGGCTTGAATGCCCTGCTCAATTAATTCTTCCAGCATAATAGTGACTTTCACGCCGTTGGGTGTAGCTAGCGAGTAAAGCTGTAGGGGATGCTTACCACGAGGTAGCTCAGCTTGATGAGTGGCGCCGGCCTGAGGGCGACTAATACTAGCAAACTTGCCACCGCTTGCTTGATCCCATTGCCACACTTTAGGTGGTGTATAAGATTGGGTCATACCATACTCCTTGTTATGCAGAGAATGGTTAGTTTAACGCAAAGCGGTGGCGTTTGGACTACTCTACCTCAATATCATTTTCTACCGATTTTACGCCTTCAATGCCCTCAGCCAATTGTTCGGCTAAATCGGCTTCGGCATCAGTTTTTACCAAACCACTTAGGACCACGTGGCCGTTAATAGTTTCTACATTGATTTGACCAGCGTTTAATTGGTCCGCTTCAAATAAGGCAGTTTTAACCCGAGCGGTAATTGCACTATCACTTAAAAAGTCGCCGGCGCGCTCTGAGGCATCTTTAGCGTAGTCGGCAGCATCATTGACTGCTTGCTTAGTAGCCTCGGTCGCTTGCTCTAAACTCGATCGTGCTTTATCGCGAGTTTCTTCTTGCTGCTGCTCAGAACAAGCAGCTAAACCACCTGTAGTTAACATAGCTACAATCACAAGAGTTGCTGTTGTTGGTGCTTTCATGATCAACCTCCATTAAGGTGATGAGTTAATGCAAATAAACGAAAAAATAGCATATACTGGTACTAAGCTTAGTAGAGCTTGATGGTATTTCTAGGTGGTTTACAAAGCTTTTGCGCTTTACATTAAGAAAAGATGGTTAAAGTTTGTTAAGAATGGGAGCTATGCAGGGTGCGCACTATTGGTAATGTTTTGTGGTTTTTGTTGGGCGGGATCCTCATGGGATTAGGCTGGCTATTAGCCGGTGTTATCGCATTTATTACGATTGTTGGGATTCCGTGGGCGCGTTCTTGCTTTGTGATTGGAGTGTTTGCTTTCTTCCCCTTTGGTAAAGAAGCTATCAGCCGTAACGAACTGACTTTGAGAGAAGATTTAGGAACAGGGCCATTAGGATGCCTAGGTAATATTGTTTGGTTTGTACTGTTTGGTTGGTGGCTGGCGCTGGGGCATTTAATATCGGCCGCGGCTCTTATTTTAACTATTATTGGTATCCCTTTTGCGATTCAACATATTAAGTTGGCGGCCCTAGCGTTATCCCCAGTAGGAAAAACCGTGGTCACCATTGAAGAAGCCAGTGCCGCTCGGCAGTTTAATGCCAGTGAAAAAATCTCGAAAATGGGCAATAAATAACAGCTTAATTAACTATGCTCGCTAATAATAAGAAGGATTTATGATGCAGTGGATGATTTATGGAGCTAACGGCTACACCGGTACTCTCATTGCGGAGCAGGCCGTCGCGCGAGGCTTGCAGCCTATCTTAGCAGGTCGTAATCAGGCAGCGATAGAAGCCTTAGGTGAGCGCTTAGAATTACCGGTTCGAGTGGTAGATTTAGCTGACCAAGCGGCGTTGCACCAGGCCTTGGCGGAAGTTGATTTAGTCCTGCATTGTGCGGGGCCGTTTGAGCTCACCGCCGAACCTATGATTGAAGCCTGCCTAGCAACTCGTACTCATTATTTGGATATTACAGGTGAGTTGGCTGTGTTTGAATATGCCCATCAACAACATCAACGGGCGCAAGCTGCAGGGATTGTACTCTGCCCAGGCGTTGGCTTTGATGTGATTCCGACCGATTGTCTAGCGGCACGGTTGCAGCAGCAATTACCTGATGCCACTCATTTAACTTTGGGGTTTGATTCGGCTTCACGGATGAGTCGTGGTACCGCAAAGACAAGCGTCCGGCGTTTAGGTGAAGGTGGTGCGATTCGCCAGCAAGGTGAGATAAAGATGGTTCCGTTGGCTTATAAAACACGGGACATAGATTTTGGTGGTGGTTCTAAATTAGCCATGACGATTCCTTGGGGCGATGTAGCGACCGCTTTTTACAGCACCGGTATTGGTAACGTTGAGGTGTTCATACCCGCGTCACCTAACCTAGTTAAAAGATTAAAACGATTGAATCGATGGCGTTGGCTATTGCGATTAAATTGGGTTAAAAACTGGTTAGCGAAGAAAATAGATACACAACCCGCAGGCCCAGATCAGCAGCAATTAGAGCAAGCGCACACCTATGTTTGGGGTGAAGCGACGAATCGTGCAGGCGATCGGGTAGAATTGAAATTAACCGTAATGAATGGCTATAAGCTGACCAGCTTAGGTGCGCTGGATGTAGCGCAACAGGTTTTAATGCAAGCGCCAGAAGGTGGTTATTATACCCCTTCTAAGTTGCTTGGACCCGAGCTGGTTGACCGCTATTTAGTGACATCATGACGATTGAATCATAACGGAGATAAAGCATGTGTTGGTCACCATTAACACCCCTAATGAAAGTTACTATAACGGCGGTCATCGCAGGATTATTTACGTCTGCAACGCTAGCACAGGATGTTGATAACAGCTCAGAGCAACAACAAGGCAAAGATCCTGCGTTTGCGGTGACGGATGTTATTGGCACTTATTGGGAGCTTAGCGAAGAGCAAAAGCGAGGGATTTTTCAGCTACGTACTTACGAGCCAAATTTTATTCTGCCAGTGATCCATAGTTCGGATATCAATGAGCAACCTGTGTCTCCTACTCGAGGTCCCGCTAGTACCTTAGATAGCTACATGCCGAATGAAGCTAAGATCCAGATCTCATTGCGTACGAAGCTACTTGAAGACGTGATTTTACCGGGCGCTGATTTGTGGGTGTCTTACACACAGACCTCGCTATGGCAGGTGTGGGATGGTGATAATTCATCTCCCTTCCGCAGCACGGATTACAACCCTGATGTGTTTGCTGTTGTGCCTATTCCAGAAAACCTTGATGTGTTGCCGGGTAAGGCGCGCATCCGCTTTGCTAAAGTAGGTTTTGCACACGAATCTAATGGACAAACGAAACCGGATTCGCGCAGTTGGAATTACTTTCACTTTGGTGGAATGATTGAGTACGGTGATTTATCGTGGGAAACCACCTGGAAGCAACGAGTGAATGAAACCGGTGATGACGATGATAATCCAGACCTTATCCGCTACCGTGGAAACTTTGAGAACCGCTTGTTATGGCGGGACTCGTTAAACACCTACAGCGTTACTCGCGTTACTCGAGAGTTATCTTGGGATAAAGGGTCGTGGCAAGTTGACTTTACCCACCCGCTTAACTCAAGTAAGCCCGACGGGTTACGTTTTTACATTCAATTCTTCTCCGGTTACGGTGAAACCTTATTGGATTACAACCACCGCCAAAACCGCATTGGAATAGGGTTTTTGTTGTTAAACATTTAAAAGGATGAGACATGAAGAACTCGACTAAATGGCTGTTGCGCTTGGTAATAATCGCCGCTATTGGCTGGTTCGGTTTTACCTACGTACAGTCGTTGGTATCGGCGCCACCTGAACATATCTCGAGTGGTAATGGACGCATCGAGGCCGTTGAAATTAATGTAGCAGCAAAAACGCCAGGCCGAATTACGGCTATTAAGGTACAAGAGGGCCAAATGGTGGCGGCTGGAGACGAGCTGGCGTTGATGGATACCGCCTCGCTTCAGGCGCAGTTGCACCAAGCCCAAGCGCAACTGCGACAAAGCCAGAGCCAAGTCGTTGCCGCTCAAAGTGAGGTTACTTTACGCGAGTCGGAGCAAGTTGCCGCGCAAGCGGTATTGGCTCAGCGGGTGGCGGAATTGGAGTTGGCGCAAGCGCGTTATCAACGAACCCAGCAGTTGGCCCAACAAGGCTCCATGTCGGCGCAAGATTTAGATAATGCTAAGGCGGCCTTGGTTGGGGCTGAAGCCGCTATTGCTGCTACCAAGGCGCAAGTTGCTGCCGCTGCGTCAGCCATCACGGCTGCGCAAACTCATGTCGCTGGTGCCGAAGCTGCAGTTCAAGCAATGCAAGCGACGGTCGAGCGTATCCAAGTTGAGTTAGATGATAGCTTGTTACTAGCACCACGAGCAGGGCGAGTGCAATTTATTGTCGCCCGCGAAGGCGAAGTTGTGGGCGCTGGAGGTCGAGTGCTTAATTTGCTGGATTTAAAAGAGGTCTATATGACTTTCTTTTTACCCACTGCCGTGGTCGGTAAGCTGGCGATTGGGAGTGAAGCTCGTATTCTGCTCGATGCTGCCCCCAATTATGTGATTCCCGCTACTATTTCATTTATTTCAGACGAAGCACAATTCACCCCGAAAACGGTAGAAACTGCATTGGAGCGCGAAAAACTGATGTTTCGGGTACGGGCTCAGGTGTCGCCTGCACTGCTTGAGCGCTACATCGACCAAGTAAAAACCGGTCTACCAGGGGTGGCCTATGTTCGCACCGATAGCTCTCAGCCGTGGCCCGCGCGATTACAGTTAGCGGCACCGCAAGCAAAGGGTGAGTAATGATGAACACAACGGCAGTGATTCAAGCCGCTGCGGTTTGTCACTGTTATGGTGCTACGCAGATACTTACGGATATTGAGCTCGCCATTCCTGCGGGGGTGACGGTAGGCTTGATTGGCCCTGATGGGGTGGGTAAATCAACCTTGCTGTCTTTAATTGCTGGCGCGAGAAAGTTACAGCAAGGTCAGCTTACGGTGTTGCAAGAAGATGTTCGGTCGAGCCGTGCGCGGACGCGTTTGTATCATCGGATTGCGTATATGCCGCAAGGTTTAGGTAAAAATCTTTACCCAACTTTGTCTGTCTATGAGAATGTAGAATTCTTTGCTGATTTATTTGGCTTAAGCAAACATATCCGTAAACCACGTATCATGCAGCTGTTGCAAGCGACTGGGTTGGCCGTTTTCGCCGATCGTCCAGCGGCAAAATTATCCGGCGGCATGAAACAAAAGCTAGGACTTTGTTGCGCGCTGATTCATGATCCTGATTGCCTCATTTTAGACGAACCCACCACCGGAATTGATCCCTTGTCGCGGCGACAATTCTGGCAACTTATCGCGCGCATTAAAGCACAACAGCCGGCGATGACAGTGGTTGTTGCTACTGCTTACATGGAGGAAGCCGCGGTCTTTGATTGGCTGATTGCTATGCATGATGGCCGTATTTTAACCCAATGTAGTCCCGCTGAATTATTGCAACAAACCCAATCAGAACACTTAGAGCAAGCCTTTGTAAGGTTGCTGCCGGATCACGCCGATTATCAACCATTCGTGTTGACGCCACGAGAGCATGACAGCGCTGCTACCGTGGCTATTGAAGCGCGTCATTTGACCATGAAATTTGGTGATTTCACGGCGGTAAAAGACGTTAATCTAACCGTCTATAAGGGTGAGATCTTCGGCTTTTTAGGTTCGAACGGTTGTGGCAAAACCACCACCATGAAGATGCTTACCGGCTTACTACAAGCCAGTGCAGGAGAGGCCTTCTTATTTGGTGCCCCAGCTGAAAAAAGCTCGGTGGCTATGCGAAAGCGTGTGGGCTATATGACCCAACAGTTTTCGTTGTTTGGTGAGCTGACAGTAACACAAAACTTAGCCTTACATGGACGCCTATTCGGGTTGCATGGTGCTGAATTAAAGGCGCGTATTAACACCATGGCGGAACAGTTTGCGTTAGGTGAAGTACTTGATGAGTTGCCTGATAGCTTGCCATTGGGTGAGCGCCAGCGCTTAAGTTTAGCCGTGGCTATGATTCATCAGCCCGAGCTCTTGATCTTAGATGAGCCGACCTCGGGCGTAGATCCCATTGCGCGCGATATTTTCTGGCGCATCATGATGCAATTAGCCCGCGAGCAGCAAGTGACTATTTTTATTTCCACCCATTTTATGAATGAGGCCGAGCGCTGCGACCGAATTTCTTTGATGCATGCAGGTGAAGTCTTAGTGAGCGATACTCCGGCAGCAATTACCGCCAGTAAACAGGCTGATTCGTTAGATGATGCCTTTGTGGCTTACTTGCAAGATGCCATCGCCGCGCAGCAGCGTACTACCGGTGCTACGGAACCGTCGCAAGCTGCAGAATTAGAGGTATCAACTAGACCAACTAGTAACACGGCAAAACAGCCATTAATATTTAGTTGGCAGCGTCTCTGGAGCTATTTGAGGCGCGAGAGTATCGAGTTGATTCGAGACCCCATCCGGTTAGTTATGGCCACGTTAGGCAGCGTCATTCTCATGGCGGTATTGGGGTATGGCCTTAACATGGATATCGAAGATTTATCTTTTGCGGTGTTAGATCAAGACCAAACTAGTTTGAGCCGTGACTATGTAGCTAGTTTAAGTGGTAGTAGGTATTTCGATGAGCGTCCTCCTCTGAGCAGTTACACAGAGTTAGATGCCCGTATGCGTAGTGGTGAGTTAAGTTTGGCGCTAGAAATACCAGCTGGATTTGCGCGTGATTTGCATCGTGGGCAAGGGGTTGAAATAGGTGCTTGGATAGACGGCTCACTGCCAATGCGCGGTGAAAATGTGCAAGGCTACGTGCAGGGTATTCATGCGCATTGGTTACAAGAGCAGGCACGTTTGCAGGGTTTAGATGGGTTGCAAGGCTTAGCTCAGATTGAGTCTCGATTTCGTTATAACCCTGATGTGAAAAGTCTACCAGCCATGATGCCAGCGGTGATTCCACTGCTGTTACTGATGTTTCCGGCTATTTTGACGTCGCTGGCGGTGGTGCGAGAAAAAGAGTTGGGCTCGATGCTAAATTTTTATGTGACGCCAACCACCAAGCTCGAATTTTTGTTAGGTAAGCAACTGCCCTATGTCGCTATTGGCATGCTTAATTTCGTTATTTTGATGGTGCTGGCTGTTTATTTGTTTGATGTGCCTATTACCGGGAGTTTGACCGCTCTGACGCTGGCTTCGTTACTGTATGTGATTATTGCCACCACGTTTGGCTTGATCATGTCGGCTTTTGTAAAAAGTCAGATAGCTGCGCTATTTGGCACCACCTTAGCCACGATTTTACCGGCTGCACAATTTTCTGGTTTGATTACCCCAGTGCCCTCACTGGAGGGCGGCGCGCGCTGGTTAGGCGAGGTGTTTCCAACCACCTATCATATTATTGTCACCCGCGGGGTCTTCTCAAAAGGATTAAGTTTAGCGGACGCCGGCTCGGCACTGTGGCCATTAGCCGTTAGTATTCCGATTTTATTGGGCATCGGTGTGTGGTTATTGAATAAGCAGGAGCGCTAATATGCAAATGAAAAATATCCTGCATTTGGGATTGAAAGAATTACGCGCCATAGCCAGAGATCCCATTTTATTGCTGATTATTGTCATGGCCTTTACCTTATCGGTTTATACCGCAGCTTCAGCTATGCCAGAAACACTACACAATACGCCGATTGGTGTGATAGATGATGATCGATCACAGCTTTCTAGCCGCATTGTCCAGGTGTTTGATGAACCCTATTTCATGCCACCAGAGGCGGTTGATAGTCACCAAGCCGATCGGTTCATGGACGAAGGACGTTTTACCTTCATCGTACACATACCTAGTGGCTTTCAGCGTGATGTCTTAGCGGGTAACCAACCGGCTCTTCAAGTCTTAGTAGATGCCACTCGAATGAGCCAAGCTTTTACCGGTAACGGCTACATTCAGGCCATGATTCAACAAGAACTGCAAGACTTTGCACAAACGGATACTCAAGTTCCAGTGCAGTTAAGCATGCGTTCGCGATTTAACCCGGAACTCAATGGCAGTTGGTTTTCTGCCATCAATGAGGTGATATCTCAGATCACCATGTTGTCGATTATTCTGACCGGAGCTGCGCTCTTACGTGAACGCGAACATGGAACCGTTGAGCATTTGCTAGTGATGCCGATTACTCCGTTCGAGATCATGGCTGCCAAAGTTTGGTCAATGGCATTGATTGTGTTGGTGGCGGCTAGTTTATCGCTACTCGTGGTGGTTGAAGGAGCGTTACAGATACCACTAGCGGGTTCAGTCAGCTGGTTTATTATCGCTATGGCTTTTCATTTGTTTGCTACAACCTCACTAGGTATCTTCTTGGCCTCGTTTGCGCGCACGATGCCGCAGTTTGGGTTGTTGCTGATTCTTGTTATTTTACCGATGCAGATCCTTTCTGGTGGCATGACCCCGCGCGAGAGTATGCCGCAAGTGATTAGCTGGATCATGAGTGCGGCGCCAACCACCCATTTTATTGAATTAGGCCAAGCTATTTTATTTCGTGGGGCTGGGTTTGCTCATATTTGGCCGCAATTAGTGGCCCTCATTGTGATAGGATTAGCCTTCTTTATGATCGCTCTAGCCCGCTTTAGAAAGGCGCTGGCAAGTATGGCGTAATGACAACGGTTAGCTCGTCGTACCCTGATAAGAATAAAGGTAACAAGAACGGAACCTGCGCATGTCTGATAACTATTTACTGAAACTATACCATCAGTGTCTAAAGTACCCTTTTGGTCGCACGATTTTCTCGCGGATGTTTGCGCGCAAAGCACCTTACTTTGCCACCATAAAACCAACCATCACCGAGCTCAAACCTCATTATTGTGAGTTAAGGTTCAAAAAACGTAAGGCAGTGCAAAACCACATGGGTACTGTGCATGCGATTGCTTTGTGTAATGGTCTAGAAATGGCGATGGGGGCACTAGCTGAAGCCTCTATACCCAAACACCTAAGGTGGATTCCTAAAGGCATGACGGTGCAATATACCGCCAAAGCCGATAGTGATATCCGCATTATTGCCGAATGCTCTGCTGCTAGTTGGCAAGCGGGCGATAGTGCTATTTGTGTACGCGGGTTGCGAGCTGATGGTCAGGTAGTGATAGAAGGTACCATCACCATTTATATTTCTGAAAAACCACCACAGAAGTCATCATAACTAAGTAGAATGACGCTGCCGCAGTGCGAGTAATTCGCGTTCAATCGCAAACACATGAGGGTCATGGTCATCAAGATCTCGCAAGGCTTGCGCTAATAACAGTAAATATTCGTCATTGGGGCCACTAGGCCCTGCTGATTGTGCAATATGCCGAGCTATTTCCTGCTCACTAGCGGGGCCTAAATAAGCGTCATTATCAGGCCCTGCAACATAGACTAATCCGTTTACCGTGCCACTACCGTCTAACCATTCGAATTCAGTGAAGAAGCGTAAGTAACCATTTTTTTCACGATGGTCTAAATGCTCAAAAACTGCTGGCGTAACTTGGTACGCCATACCACTACACTGCGCATTTTCGGCTTGAACGAGTGTGGCAACCCGGCCTGGAGCTGTTGGAGTGCCTCGATGGTCGTGAGAGCCTTGCCAAAACCGTCGCTGCCAGCCATGGATGCGCGCTGGGCGTCGTTGCAAATAGCTAAAGTCAGCTTTATAAATAAGTGAGCCATAGCCGAACAGCCAAACTGAATCGAGATGATCGAGCGGTTGCTGGGCCTGATTTATTGCAACAGTGTTATGTGACATGGGCGAATCGTTTACCAAGTGATGAGCGTTAACTAACTCGTTTATAATTTTTCCAGCATTGCGGCGGCGCCTGTGGTGCGTATTTTCGCAGCTTAGGCTGTCGCAAATTCCAAGGTTACCTCTTTGGTTACCCTGAGCTGCTTGCCAGTTGGCAACAAAAACTGCAGCAAAGTACCACCCTATAGTCGCGTAGACCGGCGGCTTACATCCAACGCTGCTGATTTTGTCCTACTTGCTGTATCCATTGCTGTTGTAGCTGTAATGCCGACGCCAGCGACTGATACTTGATAACTTCAGCACCCGCAGCAGTGTGCACAATGATGTGCGCAAACCCAAGCATTCTTAACCAAGGCGACTGGTAAACATCCAGTTGCTGAATTTTATAATAGGGATACCAGTTTTCGGTCCGTCCCAGCACGCCGTGCTTGACGGCTAACCAAGTGCTGTCATAACTGAAGCCATAATTACGCCAGCGAAATACCACATAGGTTTGCATTAATCCCCATAGTAAGACGGCAATTAAGAAGCTGCTTGTCAGGCTTAGTTCGATCGCAAAATATCCGACCAAGCAGGCTATCGGGGCTAGCCAAGCAACCCAAAAGGTAGGGCTTAATAACGCTAAAGCACTGATGGATTGCCAATGAACTTGATTGGCATTGGTGAGGTTTAGCTGCTGCCTAAGTTCATGTAAGAGTTCGGGGTTAACGACTGGCAGAATAAAGGCACTCGACCCAGCGGTATGCTGTGCCATGGTGGGTTGTAACTGACTTACCCGTACGCGAAAGCGTTTGAGTAGACGCGCTCGTAAATTTTGCTTGATCTGAACTCGTTGTAGTTTGGGATACCTGAAACTCACAGTACGGATACTAAAAAGGCCACTACGAGCTTGATAGCGGTCTCCATCAATGCTGACAGCTAGACCATAATAAGTGATAACGGTTACTGCTATGGCAAGCACAAACAATAGGCTTAACACCGCAAGCACTAACCCGACATTTAACCACAGGCTACTTTCAATAAATCCGATATTTGCTTCTAGCCAGGGCACCATTTGCTCTTGTAGCCAATCGGTTTGCGACAGTGGATAACTTAACAGCGCCAGTAGCACAAAGATTTTATTGTCGATGACGCCGGCTTTAATGATTTCAGCTAAATTGAACTGAGTTTGCCATTGAGGTTCTTCTGCCGTTGCAGCTTGTGTCGCCTCGGTGGTGGCGCCAGGCTCGGATTCTACAGCGGGCGCGGTAGCCAGCATGAGCTGCCGCAACTGCTGTGCTTGCTGCATGGGTAAACCAGGGATCTCTACTTCTTTGCCCGCAGAGCCGGCGCTATCGACTTTTAAAATGGTGAGGTTAAAGGGGCGAAAGTACCAAGTTTGTTCGAGTTCGGCTTGTTGAATGCGCTCATATTTCAAGGTTAGGCTTTTTTTACCAAGGACGCCGGTTCGTAAATGCACCGCATCATTGCTTAGCGCAAATAAAAAGAAACGATGATTGAGCAAGGCGCTGATAAAAATATAAACCAAATAACTACCACCGAGTGCGTAAGGCACCCAAGCACTGTCGGTGACAAAGATAACTGCTAGCGCAGGCAGGAAATTCGTAAAGTTCTTGATGAACAACTTAATTTCTTTGGCGATAAAAAAGCCAAGGGTTAACCATGGTGTGCGCTGCCACTTAAGTTGTGGCTGGGTTGACTGCTCAGACATGCTCTTCAGTTTCCGTGGCTACTGGGCTAGATTCGGTTGCAATGGCATCAACCAAAGCGGCTTTCATAGCTTCTGCTGTGGCTAGTTTGAGCCCGGGAATACTCAGATCAGCACCACCGCTACCGGCCGTATATAAGGTTAAATGTGCTAAGCCCAACGTGCGCTCAATCAGTCCTTGTCGCACTTCAACATGCTGTATGCGATTAAGCGGCACCGCCCGAGTTAAACGCCACAAGGCGCCGCGGCGTAGATACATGGATGCATCTGTACGCGCGTAAGCGGTAAACTGAAAGCGTCGAGAGCTCCAAAAAAGCCCCAAAAAAAGTGTGATGACAGCCCAAGGAATCGCCAGCCATAGCGCATTGGGCAGCCATGAGGTATTAGGGACCCATAGATAAAAAACTGCGCCAACGATGGCGAGTAAGCCCATATCTAGTATGACAGCTATTTGTAAACTGGTTTTATAGGCCGGCTCAACCGGCTGCCAAGTAATACTCATCTAATCCATTCCTTACTTGAAAAAGTAATAGGTAACACCCATACCTATATTACATTCAATGAAAACCGGAGTTCGGCATGAAAATTCTAATGGTACTAACGTCACATGAACAGCTCGGTGACAGTGGCCACAAAACTGGCTTTTGGGCAGAAGAGTTTGCCGCCCCCTACTATGCTTTTAAAGACGCTGGCGCTGAAGTTGTGCTAGCTAGCCCCAACGGAGGCCAACCTCCGATCGATCCTAATAGTCAGCAAGCTGCAGCTCAAACCAATGAGACTGTACGCTTGTTTGAAGATGAA
Source organism: Pseudidiomarina sp. WS423 (assembly GCF_050750165.1). Lineage (NCBI taxonomy): Bacteria > Pseudomonadati > Pseudomonadota > Gammaproteobacteria > Alteromonadales > Idiomarinaceae > Pseudidiomarina > Pseudidiomarina sp. WS423. The sequence goes on from NZ_JBOJLN010000018.1 coordinate 20,546, forward strand.
GCAGCTCTGGAACAACTCGCTAATACGCTTCAACTTAGTCAAGTAACAGCCGATGGTTTTGATGCTATCTTTTACCCCGGTGGCCATGGTCCGTTATGGGATTTAAGCGAAGATCCGCTATCCATTGGCCTGATTCAACAATTCTGGGAGCAGGATAAGCCAGTAGCAGCGGTATGTCATGCCCCTGCTGTTCTTGTTCATGCCAAAACTCCAGCCGGAAAGCCGCTCGTAGCCGGCCGCAAGGTGAGTGCTTTTACTAACAGCGAAGAAGCTGCAGTGGGCTTAACCGATGTTGTTCCCTTCTTATTAGAGGACAAGCTACAAGAGCTGGGCGCGCACTATCAAAAAGTAGACGACTGGAAGCCACTGGCAGTAGTTGATGGTAACCTGATTACCGGTCAAAACCCTGCTAGCTCAGCGGCAGTTGCACGAGCTCTATTGCAGCGGCTAAAGCACTAAAACCGTCTTGCTAAGTAGTGCAAGAGTGACAGATTGACTAGAAATTAAAACTGTAAATTTGTAACAAAAAAGCCAACCGCAAGGTTGGCTTACCAACGGTGAGTCAGACTGACGCCTAACTGTAGCTCGCGCTCGGTACCTGGTTCAAAGGCTCGACCATTACCTTGATTAACTACGACCGAGCCCACATAAGTGCGGTTAGTGAGGTTATGCACTTTAAGCCAAGGCTCAAGTTGCCACTGCTGCCATGCCCACTGAGCCTGCCAACCTAAGTGCCAAAGGGTATGACTTGGGGCAATCACATCGTTGGTATCGGTTGCGGCAATATCGCCACGGTATTCGGTGACTAGGCTTATTTGCTGGTACGGATTGAGCTGCCAGTTCCATTGATTAAACAATTGTCGTTCGGCGACTCCGGGTAGGCGCGCACCATTGGCATAATTTGCACTTAGCCAAGTTAATGCAGAGCGCCAAGATAAAGCGTCGGTTAGCGCCCAATAACTTTCTAACTCGACCCCTTCACGCTCGGTTAAACCGGCGTTGGTATAAGTGGTGCGCCCATCGATACTTTGGTCAACTACGATTTCATCGGTGGTATCAATCACAAACCCGGTTAGCTGCAAACGTAAGCTTTGGCTTTGCCACTTCAAGCCAAGTTCCCATTGCTGATTAAAAGCTGGGCCTAACTGAGTATTTAAACCGGTTTCATTATTGCTGTAAGCTAACTCAGTTAGCGTAGCCGTCTCAAAGCCACGACCACGGGCAATAAACACATCTAACTGGTCGCTCAGTTGATAGCTGGCGCCTAAGTTCCAACTCCATGCATGTTGCTGTTGCTCGCCACTATCATCGGGATTGCCAGCCACGATAAAGTAATCATTCACACGAAAGCTCATGTCACTGTAGCGTAAGCCAGCTTGCAGGGTGAGCTCAGGTTGAGGTTGCCAGCGAGTTAAGCTGTAGAGGCCTTGCTGAGTCACTTCACCCAGTTCATTGCGGCGTAATTCTCCGCGCTCGCCAAAGTTGTTCTCATAGCCAAAACGGCGATCGTTTTGCTCTGCTACATGCAAACCCAACGTTGTGGTAACCGGTTGCGCCAGCTGCCATTGATGATCATAGCTAGCATCTAAGCCGGTAAAATCCCGACGTAAATCGATGACAGCACCCGATCCGCGTATATCATCGCCAGGAAATGGCAAATATTGCTCAATACTCCGCCAGCCCCGCCAGGTACTTACATTCCAGCCAGCTTGGCTACGCAGAGTTACCGATAGCTGTTGATGATGAATCCGTTTGCGCGTATTAAAACGTTCGGCACCGGCAAAGGTTTGTTGAGGATCTTGCTGCCACGCGCTTGGGGTAAGTGAGCCAGGGTCTTGTAGTAGCGGCGCATTATTGTCATCCGCACGAACAATCAATTCGATACTGTCGGTGAGGTCGTGATACCAACGTAAAGCATACTGGTCGCGCTCTGCTTTATTGTGCGCGCGAGGGCCATCGGTGCGAAATCTAGCACCCACGAGTTTCAATGCGTTAGTGTCGTTAACCCATTCACCGGTAACTACTTGGCGTTGCGTATTATTTGCTGCGCCAGAGGCGGCAAGACTTACAGATGAAGACTCTGGACGCGTACTAAACCACTGGATGATACCACCGGCACTATTACCATAAATAGTGGCAAGGGGGCCCCGCAAAACCTGCACATTAGCAGGCTCATCGAGCAGAATGCTTGAGGTTTGTGCTTGCCCATCGGGCATACTTAGCGGAATCCCGTCAAGCTGCAGCACCACCCCACGCACTCCAAAAGTTGAGCGCGCACCAAAACCGCGTAAGGTAATCCGCGAATCTTGAGCGTAGTTGCCACGTGAATCAGCTTGGACTCCGGCTAGGCCTTGTAATAGCTCCGCCGCATCCACTCGCATGCCAGATAGTTGCTGTGTAACCTCAAGATTAGAGGTGGCAGCGGCTGTTTGTTGCGCACTTTGCGGAGCGGCTGGATTAACGACAATAACTTCATCTACAGTAACGCTAGCCGAAGCTAGCGTTATCAAAGGTAGTAAGTAACCACTTACAAACATAAATTACTTCGCTGGTTTGATTTGGACTAACTGACCATTACGATCATCGGTAAGCAAATAAATATAGCCATCAGGACCTTGCTCTATGTCTCGTATACGCTGCTCAATGGCATCTTCAAATAAGGTTTCTTCGTGCATGACACGATTGCCGTGCAGGTCAAGTCGAGCCACTTGTGAGCCTTTCAATGCAGCCACGAGCAGATCGTTCTTCCATGCTGGGAATTGGTCGCCGGTATAAAAAATCATATTAGAGACGGCAATGGACGGCACCCAATAATAGTGTGGTTGTTCAGTACCAGCTACATGGGTCTTATCGCTGATGATGCTACCATCGTAATCAACACCATAGGTGGCCTCTGGCCAGCCATAGTTTTTGCCCGGCTGGGGGATGTTGATTTCATCACCACCTTTGGGGCCATGTTCCGCCGTCCACAATTCACCTGTTTCGGGATGAAAGGCGGCACCTTGAACATTGCGGTGACCATAAGACCAAATTTCAGGTAGAGCATTGGCTTGGTCAACGAAAGGGTTATCGCTAGGGACCGAGCCATCGGGCTTGATGCGAACCACTTTACCATGATGATTATCCAAGGTTTGTGCATCGGCCATAGCGGAATAGCGGTCGCCCAGAGTGATAAATAAATGTCCATCAGGAGCAAAGACTAAGCGCGAGCCAAAATGCGCACCGCTTTTGTATTTTGGCGCACCTCTAAAAATAACTTCAACTTGGGTTAAACCATTATCACCAAGCTTGCCGCGGGCTACCGCCGTGCTATTACCCTCGCCCCCATCGGGGTCGGCTTCAGAGTAACTTAGATACACCCAGTTGTTGCTGTTAAAGTTGGGATCGATCGCAACATCGAGCAGGCCACCTTGGCTACGAGCAACAACTTCAGGAACCCCAGCTAAAGGCTTACTGACGATCCCATCGAGGCTTACTCGTCGCAGTTGGCCGCCCTTTTCGGTAACTAGCAAGTCACCACTTGGTAAAAAAGCCATACCCCAAGGGTTTGCTAAGGAGTTAGTGAGACTGGTTATTTCTACTTGATGGCGTTCGGTAGCAACGGATTCTGCATGGCTAGCGGTACTGGTTACGGCTAGTGCGCCAGCGATGGTTACGGCGAGCAATGTGTGAAACATAGGGTGCTCCTTGTTGAATAATAAATTTTTGGTCTTAATGTAAATATCGTTTAAAGCCAAATTTGGATTGCTTTGAGTTAGCTATACTTTGTAAAGAATACGGTAAAGAGTACGGTAAAGAACATTAACTACAAAAGAATAGCGTCGTCATTTATCCAGTTTCTAGTTGCTACATAGCTTAGATAACACATTTGTTGGCGACCAGCTAAACTAGTACATGATTGTCAGAGTATCGGATATTGGATAAAAGCACCAAGGAGAAAATAATGAATCTATTAAAAAGCAAAACGGTTAAAGCCGCGGCTCTAATTGCTGCAACCTTACACTTAAGTGCCTGTGGAACCATTCTTTATCCGGAGCGCAAAGGCCAAGTTAGCGGTCAAATTGACGCTGGCGTGGCGGCGTTAAATGGTATCGGGCTATTGTTTTTCTTAGTCCCGGGCGTAATAGCTTTTGCCGTGGATTTCTCGAACGGTACTATTTATTTGCCAAATTCAGCTGCTGCTAGCGGTGAGGATGATGTGCGCATTGTTCATGCGGGAAAAGATTTAACTGCCGATCAGTTACAACAGTTAATTTCAGCAGAAGTAGGGCAACCTGTTGATTTATCGCAAGCGCAAATTCGGTCTGAGAAAGCCGCTACGCAAGCTGCTATCCATATGCGTCTAAATGAACTAACGGTAGCTCCGTAACTTAGCTACCGTTAGCCAGCCAGGGCCGTTAGTTAAGTAGCGGCTCTGGTAATAAGCTCGCAATACACTCGGCTAAGCGCCGAAACGTCTGCCGCCGGTTTGTGGTAGGTCGATAAATAAGGCCTATATCACGAGAAGCTTGCTGTCCGACTGGGGTAAGCGCTACTAAGTCCGTACCATTCAAAATCCCTCTATCGATAGCCATTTGCGGTATGAAAGTGGCGCCTAAACCAGCGTCGGCCATTTGCACCAAACTGTGCAAGCTGGTCGCGGTAAACGGATTAATTTTGCTTGAATCGGCTAACTCACACGCTGCCACCGCATGACCGGTTAAACAATGCTCTTTTTCTAACAAGAATATGGAGTTGTCAGGTAAACGATTATATTGCACCGGCTCTTGTAAATTTTCAGCCAGCGATTTGTGCATGACTAATTTAAATGGGTCACGACCAAGCAAATAACTTTGATTACCCTGTACATCAAATGGCAAAGCTAGCACCAACACGTCTAATTCACCATTGCGCAGCAAGTTGAGTAAGCTGCTAGTGGTATCTTCACGAATGTTCAACTGTAAATTAGGGTATTCACGCTGCAGCTTCTTGGTTAAATCACCCAGCAAGAAGGGGGCAATGGTTGGAATACAGCCCAATCTTAGTGGGCCTTCCATGGTTTTGCCTTGGCTTTGCGCAAAATATAACAACTCTTCGGTTGAGGTGAGGATGTTTCGAGCTTGCTTAACTATCTCTTCCCCCATTCCGGTAAACAGAAATGATTTGTGGTCGCGCTCTATGAGTTGGCAGCCTAGTTGTTCTTCTAAATTCTGAATACCACTACTTAAAGTGGACTGGCTGACATTGCAGGCTTGTGCGGCGCGATTAAAGTTCTGATGTTCATGTAGCGCTAACAGGTAACTTAGATTCTTTAAGCTGGGCAACTTACTCATATCACTCTTACCTTTTCTGACTAGAAAGTATTGCGGAATAGTTCAATTAGTATTTTCGATTATGATAATCCATTTTATTCGTTTTAACAAATTTAGTTAACCGCCTATTATAGTCTCCGAGCTGAGGCAAGCAGCCTCGTAAAAAGTTAATAACTTTATTGAACTCAGTCTGATAAGGAGACATTTATGTTAACAGTAGGCGATAAATTACCAGAATTTGAAGTGGTTGGTGTTAAACCTGGTTTCAACATGCCAGAAGAAAATGGTGTTAGCGCATTCGAAACCATTAATAACAGCAGCTTTGAAGGTAAATGGAAAATCATTTTCTTCTATCCAAAAGATTTCACGTTTGTGTGCCCAACTGAAATCGTTGAGTTCGCAAAATTAAACGAAGAGTTCGCTGACCGTGATGCAGTGGTTCTTGGTGGTAGCACTGACAACGAATTCGTGAAATTAGCATGGCGTCGTGAACACCCAGATCTTAAGAGCTTGAACCAGTGGTCATTTGCAGACAACGGCGTTAAGTCTTTAGTAGATGGTTTAGGCGTTCGTGACCAAGTAGAAAACGTAGCTTTACGTGCAACTTTCGTAGTTGACCCACACGGTGTCATTCAGCACGTATCAGTGAACAACTTGAACGTTGGTCGTAACCCAACAGAAGTATTACGTATTCTAGACGGTTTGCAAACTGACGAATTGTGTCCATGTAACCGTGCTGTTGGCGGTGACACCCTGTAAGACAACGTTACTTTCCCCACATTGAGTGACGTTCTAGGTGCCGCTTTAAGCGGCACCGTTTTTAAGCGGAGGAATTTTTATGAGCATTGCAGATTACAAACAAGGCTTGGGCGAGCACGGTAAAGATACCAAACTGAACTTGTCGAATATTTTCGGCAATGTGGATACTTCGGGTATGACCGCGACCCAGTTTTACGGAACTGCTTTATCTTTAGTTTATGCTATCGGTGATGAAGAGCTTATCGCTGCGGTTAAAACTGAAGCAGAAGGCAAAGTTGAAGATAACGTGGATGGCGCAGCGAAACTTGCGGCAACCCTGATGGCGATGAATAACATCTATTATCGCTTTTTACATTTATGCAGCGATAAGCAATTCGCCAAAATGCCGGCTGGCTTGCGCATGAATGGTATGGCTAACCCTGGCGTCGATAAAGCTGATTTTGAGTTGTACTCATTAGCTGTATCAGCCTTAAACGGTTGTGGTATGTGTATTGACTCGCACGTTGGCGTATTGTTAAAGCACAATATTTCAGCGCAAGCGATTCAGAACTCGATCAAAATGGCGGCGGTTCTGAACGCGGCAGCAACGGCTAAACGCATTGCCTAAGTTTGTTCGTCTGATGTCATATTCTCGTCACATGCACTCTTTATAGTGCCTGCAACTTCCCTGAGATCTGGTTGTTCTCTTTATACCCGGCCCCCAAGCCGGGTTTTTTTTGTCCGTAATTCAAGGATTATTGGTGGTTTATTGCGCTGGCCGCTAGACTGTATTTGGCATTATTGATTCAGATCAAAGAATAATAGAACTAATCATTCGGGTTATTTTTTATCTAGCTAAAGTATGGGCTGAAGCCGTGCAAAATGAGTCAATAGGCGTATAATCGCTGAGGAATTAGGCCACTAGCTGAGGGCGTCGTACGGTTATGGAACAAAAAGTTAAAGTGTTGGCTGCAAATCAAGTGAAAATTGAGCGGCCCGATCCAAATAAGCGCAGTAATGATTATTCTCCGCGTAATCGTATTTATGTGCGTGACGTGAAAGGCACCCTGGAATGGTTTCGCCGTGGCTTTGGTTTTATCTTATTAGCTATGTTTGCCCTAATTCCTTGGCTGCAATGGAACGGTGAGCAAGCCGTCTTACTTGATATCGCTGAACAGCGCTTTCGTATTTTTGGCTTAACCTTGTGGCCGCAAGATTTAACCATTTTGGCTTGGATAGCGATTGTTTCAGCTTTCGCACTCTTCTTTGTGACAACGCTTTATGGTCGGGTGTGGTGTGGCTTTATGTGCCCACAAACCACCTGGACTTTTATCTTTATGTGGTTTGAAAAGAAATTTGAGGGCTCACGCAATCAGCGGATGAGTTTAGATAAGCGGCCTTGGGATTTTGACAAGCTATGGCGCAAAACAGCAAAGCACGTCTCTTGGGTGATAGTCGCCTTGCTGACGGCGATGATTTTTGTCGGATACTTTACCGATATTCGCTCGTTATTTACTAGTTTTTGGACTTTTGACGCGGGTTTTTGGGCCACCTTCAGCGTGATCTTTTTCGCTTTTTGTACCTACGGTAACGCAGGTTGGATGCGCGAAATCATGTGCACGCACATGTGTCCATATGCACGTTTTCAGTCAGCCATGTTTGATAAAGATACGGTTACTGTGTCTTACGATACCAATCGCGGCGAACCACGTGGTGGCCGGTCACGTAAAAAAGACCCTAAAGAGCTGGGGTTAGGCGACTGTATTGATTGCTATATGTGCGTTCAGGTTTGTCCAACCGGAATTGATATTCGTAATGGCTTACAGTACGAATGCATAAACTGCGGTGCCTGTGTCGATGCCTGTAACGATGTCATGGATAAAATGAATTATCCGCGCGGCTTGATTAGGTTTACTACCGAGCGCAATCTGCAAGGCGGTAGAACTCACAAACTACGTTTCAAAAGCGTCGGTTACTTTTTAGTGATGCTGGTGATGTCTGGCTTGTTGGTCTGGGATATTGCGACCCGAGTACCGCTAGAAGTTAACGTGATTCGCGATCGTAATCAGCTCTACACCTATAACATGGATGGTTGGGTACAAAACGTATTTACGCTGAAAGTTCTGAACAAATCCCAGTTAGCTGATGACTTTGTGATTACCGTAGAGGGTTACGATAATGCCAAACTCATGGGACAAACGGAGCTATCTATTGGTGGCGGTGATGTAGCTACGGTGCCGTTAACCTTAGCCATAGATCCTGCTGACTTACCTCCTCGCGGTAATGCGCCACAAGCTAGAGTTGAAATAAACTTTGTGGTGCAGAACAAACAAGGAGATGTGGTACAACGCCACGTTGCAACCTTCTTATATGATTGATGATGGTCAGCAAGACTTTAGCTTTACAGGGCTTAACCCAGATGTAATTGCAAACGGATTAGCGCAAGTTGGCGTTAATCCGCAATCTGGTTTATTGGCACTTAATAGTTATGAAAATCGAGTCTATCAATACCTTGCTGATGACAATCAGCGTTATGTAGCCAAGTTTTATCGTCCAGCCCGTTGGAGCGATGCACAAATTTTAGAAGAGCATGCATTTTGTGCTGAACTAGCCACAGCTGAAGTGCCAGCAGTGGCGCCGCTGGTTCTCGCAGGGCAAACCTTGCATACCTATCAAGGTTATCGATTTGCAGTGTTTCCGAGTGTCGGTGGGCGAGCTGTAGAGCCAGGAGATCTTGGCCAGCTAGAGCGTATCGGTCGACAAATAGGACGCCTGCATGCGGTGGCGCAGCAAGGTCAGTTCCAGCATCGCCCTACGCTTAGTTTTCAAGAGTTTGTCACCGACTCTATGACCACACTGCAAGCCACAGAATTACTCCCACGTAATTTACAACCCGCATTTTGGGCTATTATCGAACCCCTCGTGGACTATTTACGTACAGTTAAATGGGACTCTTTTACCACGCAACGATTGCACGGTGATTGTCATTTAGGCAATATGTTGCTGCGTGACGAGCAGTTAACCTTTGTTGATTTTGATGATGCGCGCTCAGGTGTGGCCGTGCAAGATTTGTGGATGATGTTAGCGGGCGACGATCGCTACGAGCGAACTATGCAACTGCAAGCCTTAGTGGATGGTTACGAAGAGTTCTGTGAGTTTGACAAAAATCAAACGCAATTGATTGAACCCTTACGCAGTTTTCGCATCATACATTACATGGCGTGGTTAGCTCGACGCTGGAATGACGAAGCATTTCGACGAGCGTTTCCGTGGTTTGCTGAACAGCGATATTGGGAGCAGCAAATTCTGACCTTAAAAGAACAATTTGCTGCAGTGCAAGAAGAGCCGATTGATTTAGAACCAAACTTTAATCGATAATTTAATCTTTAGAACAAGTTAGGATGTTTACCCATGAAAAAGTTGATGTTTGCCGTATTGGCATTGTTCATGTTACCAGCTGCTGCACAGCAGTTTGAACAAGATGTACATTATGAAGTGATTGCTGAGCAGGCAACAGATACCCCACAGGTTCATGAGTTCTTCTCTTTCTACTGTGTGCATTGTTATCGTTTTGAAGGTGTGGCAGAGGCTTTAGCCGAAGCTTACCCAGAGCAATTTAAAAAATCTCATGTATCTTTTATTAACTATCAAGGCATGGGCTTAGATATGTCGCGTGCATACATTGTTGCGCGTCAGTTCAATAAAGAGAAAGAAATTAGCAAAGCGATTTTCTCGCGAAACTTTGCCCAGCGTAAAATGATTGGTTCAAAAGAAGATTTGCATGCCATATTTGAAGCCAATGGCATTTCTGCAAGCGATTTAGATAAAGCGATGAACAGCTTTTCTGTACGTGGTATGGCGAATAAAATGGACCGCGATGCGCAAAACCTTCAGGTAAACGCTACTCCAACTTTTATCGTGAATGGTAAGTATCGTTTAAAAACTGAAGGTTTCAGAGACAGCAACGACTTTGTTGGTGATTTTGTTAAAGCCGTTGGTTACTTATTAGAGCAGCGTTAAATCAATCACTTTGACGGCTTCGCCAGTCGCTGGCGAATGCCGTCAATAATTTTATCTTTGTGTAGCCAGCGCTGATTTAACCATTCTTGAAAATGCGTTTTATACACCTCGTCTTGAAAATAATCCCCCATTAAATCATCAGTTACCGGTAGTGTCTCAACGTGTACATAAACATCACGTAATTGCCCGGTAAGCAGCTCCCATACTGCCGGGCGCTTGTCGTTTGGATAAACGATGGTGATATCTAAAATCGCATCAAACTGCTGCCCCATAATTTGTAGTGTAAAGGCAGTACCACCAGCTTTAGGTGGTAATAAGTGCTGATAAGGGCTGTGCTTGCGTGCATGCTTATCGGCAGTGAAACGAGTGCCTTCACAAAAGTTAATCACGGTAGTAGGAATATGCCGAAATTTTTCACACTTACGCTGTGTGGTTTCAATGTCCTTGCCTTTTAATTTAGGATTTTTAGCAACTTGCTCGCGAGAGTAGCGTTTCATAAAAGGCATATCTAGCGTCCAGCAGCCTAATCCGACGACGGGTACCCAAAAGAGTTGCTGTTTTAGAAAAAACCGTGGCATGGGCATATTGCGACAAGCTAAATGCATCAACACCAGAATATCAACCCAGCTACGATGATTGGCGATAATCATGTACCACCTATCACGGTGCAGTAGGCTATCGCCTTCGATATGCCAACGCATGGGTTGGGTGAGCCGAAACAGTGCGGACATGGCATAACCCCAGACCCTAAATAATGCATTAGCTGCTACTGAGATACTGCGCTGAACTACGGGAATAGGTAGCAATAACTTGGGTAAGCCAATAATGATAATAGCTAGACCAATTAAGGCTGTTGTAACAAGCGCGAAAGTGAAGTTAAGAACGAGCCGAAAAGGCAGCAGCAAAACAGTCAGCATAAGGTATCCCAATTATTATTTTTAATGCGTCTATGATACGCAAAAGTAAAGCGCTTGCCAGAAGAACAAATATAGCCTAAATTATACTGTATATATGTACAGTATTCGAGGTGGTTTATGGCAACATCTGCAGCCGTTGAAGAATTGCTTCGCAAAGGCTTACTTTGGCAAGGCCAGGCAATGCCCGAGCAGCAACAGCAACAAGTCGTTGCGAGTGGCTGGCGCGAGCTAAATCAGTATTTAGCAGGAGGCTGGCCGGTCGGGAGTGTGAACGAATTGCAGCTCAGTCAGAGGTTTTCCGGCGAGCTAGCCTTGCTCTTACCGTTGATCAAGCAACAGGAGAGCACGACGGTGTGGCTTAATCCGCCAGCATTACCTTATGCGGCAGGATTAGACTATCAGCAGTTAGATTTACGTAACCAGTTGGTGATTCAAGAAGCTGATGCAAAATTAGCGGTTTGGGCGTTAGAGCAAGCGATTAAGCATCCAGCGGTGGGGCTTGTTTTGGCTTGGTGTGATGAATTAACGGCGGTACAAGTAAGGCGGCTACAAGCCGCAGCTGAAGCGGCACAAAACCTAGTGTTTATTCTTACCACCAGCAGCACTACAGAAGCACGTTCTTATGTTACTAGGGTGCAGTTACATGGGGTTAAGGTTAAATCGGTGGCAGCGCCAACCCACCTTCACGCCAGTAACGAGCGTTCTACCTCAGTAAGTTATGTCCCCATATTGCAGTTTGCTTTACGCAAGCGCCGCTCCGGTTGGCCGCTAGCCGATTTAGAATGTGCTATCCCCGATTATCTACCTAGGTGGCGTCAACGCTCCAGCCGAAGACTAACAGCTTAGGTGATGTATGAATAAGTGGGTGTATGTGCACTTTCCGCACCTATTATTAGATTATCAATTAGCGCTGCAACCACCTGTGTTGACAGACTCACCACAGATTTTGGTGACTAGTCAGCAGGGGCAACGGCTTGTTCATCAAGCCACAGCAGCGGCTTTACAGCAAGGCGTTCGGTTACAGATGACTGAAGTGCTAGCCAGCACTTTAGTCACCCATTTACAGATACGGGATTATCACGAACAACAAGAACAACGCGTGTTACAACAATTAGCGCAATTGGTATATCAAGACGTTGCTCAGCTGGTGTTAATACCACCCCAAGGGTTGCTGTGTGAGGTAGCTAGTTTGGTACGCCTACATGGGGGGTATCCAAACCTGATTAGCTATTTACAGCAGCGTCTACAACAATGGCCACTACGCTATCAGTTAAGTTGTGGTTATAGTCCGCTAAGTGCTCGTCTATTAGCGCAGGCGCAGCAAGGAGTGATAAATGAAAACCCTGCGGTTATTCAGCAGGCCTTAGCGGAGTTATCTATTACTGCCTGTGGCTTCACACCAAGTCAGCAGCAGCGCTTGCAAGAAGTAGGAATGCAGAGGCTTGGCCAGCTCATGCAGGTACCTCGAGCTGAGTTAGGTCGCCGGTTCGGCAAGGCGCTCGTGTTATATATGGCGGAGTTACAAGGTGAATTGCCATCACCACAACACTACTATCAGCCACCGCTGTCATTTCAGCAGTACCTAGATTTACTAGCAGAAATTCCTAGCTGGCCGCAGTTGTTATTCCCATTAAAACGGCTGTTGCAACAAGCGGAAGCTTTTTTACAGGGGCATCAACAAAGTACTCGGATGCTGCTAATCAAGGCCCATCATCGTCATGGCCAACCAACTCAGGTCCGAGTGGCGTTTGCGCATCCGGTCTGGCAACAACAAGATCTACTTCAGCTAAGCCAGCTTCATTTAGAACGCCAGCAATTGGTTCAGCCGGTATTGGGGCTAACAGTCGTGATCCAGCAAACCGAGCCCAGAGTTGCTAGTAACCAAGCACTCTTAACCGAAACTAAGCAATCCGAAACAAACATAGATAGCCTGGTGAGTTTATTGCAGGCTCGTTTAGGTACCGACAAAGTGCATCGGATAACCTTGCATCAGCACTGGCTACCAGAGCAACGAGGGCAATTACAAGCTTGGCAACGAGCGCAAGCAGTGCAAGCCGCTGGTCAGCACAGTTCGTTGCGAGTTAAGCGACCGTTGTGGTTACTGCCTGAGCCACAGCCGATTCAAGTACAAGATTGGGATCTGCATTGGGGACCGGAGCATTTAGCTACGGGCTGGTGGCTATCCGAGCCGGTACAGCGTGATTACTTTATTGGGGTGGACAAAAACCAGCGCCAAGCATGGTTGTTCAAAGATCAGCAAGGGTGGTATTTACATGGTTGGTTCAGTTAAGCCTGTCGCGCTGCATTGTTTAAGTAATTACAGCTTCTTACGTGGAGCCTCGCATCCGCATGAATTAATTGAGCAGGCTTACCAATTGGGTTATCAAGCCATCGCCATCACGGACGAATGTTCATTAGCGGGAATTGTGCGCGCTTATGTGGCGGCTCGTGAGTACCCTATTCAGTTATTGGTAGGAAGTGAGTTTCGGCTTGATGACGTGGGTACTTTGATTGTTTTGGTACGAAATAAGCAGGGTTACGCGCAGTTGTGTGAGCTCATCACGCTAGCCCGTAGTCGTTGTAAAAAAGGTTCTTATTTATTGCAGTTAGATGACTTTGATCAGCGTCTGAGTGACTGCGAGATACTGTGGCGGCCGCTTACATCATTAGGGCTGACCTCTGCGCTTCTAGCGCTAGCCCAGCGTTTACGTGGTTTGTTTGGCCAGCGGCTGTGGTTAGCCTACGGGCGCCATTACCAAGCGGATGATGTAGAACAATATAGTTTGTATCAGTCGTTGCAACAAAACACCGGGATCAAGGTCGCAGCCGCATGTCAGGTTACTTATCACCAGGCTAGCCGCCAACCCTTGGCCGATGTTTTAGTTGCGATACATGAACAGCAGCCGTTAGATTGTTGTTTAGCACAAATAAAATCGAATCAAGATTATGGACTACGAACCGCCGCAGAGTTGCAGCAATGCTATCCAGCCGAATGGTTAGCAACAGCAGCAGAGGTGGCAAAACAATGTCACTTTTGTTTAAGTGAATTGCAGTACCAATATCCGGCTGAACTGGTGCCCGCAGGAATGAACGCGACAGAGCACTTGCGCCAGTTAACCTATGCCGGGGCAGCACAGCGTTTTCCTCAAGGATTAAAAGCAGACGTTAAGGCAAAATTAGAGAAAGAATTGCAGCTTATTGCTCAGCTTAAGTATGAGTATTTCTTTTTAACCATTCACGACATTGTGCAATTTGCTCAACAGCAAGATATTTTGTATCAAGGCCGTGGCTCTGCGGCAAACTCTGTTGTTTGTTATTGCCTGCAGATCACTGCGGTGAACCCGGATCAAATAGATGTGCTCTTTGAGCGCTTTATTTCGGCAGAACGAGACGAGCCACCAGATATTGATGTTGATTTTGAACACCAGCGCCGTGAAGAAGTGATTCAATACATTTATCGTAAGTACGGTCGGCATCGGGCCGCGTTAGCTGCTACCGTGATTCGCTATCGCTTGCGCAGTGCGCTGCGAGATGTCGGTAAAGCATTGGGCTATCCGGAGCAAGAATTACGCCACTATCTACAACAAATCGATAAGCGTGATACCGAATGTGATTGGCAGCAACAATTATCGGCCAAGGTACCTGGGCTCTTAGAAACCCAACGAGGCCGTTGGCTATTAACCTTGACGGGAGCCATTAAAGGTTTTCCAAGGCATTTATCGCAGCATGTCGGTGGTTTTGTTATTGCTGCGACTAACCTCAATCAATTGGTCCCCGTTGAAAATGCGAGCATGCCAGAGCGTACGGTTATTCAATGGGACAAAGACGATATTGAAGCGCTACGGCTCATAAAAGTAGATATCTTGGCATTAGGTATGCTCAGTGCTCTGCAAAAAATGTTTAAGTTGGTACGCGAGCATTATCATCAAGATTACCATCTTGCGAATATTCCCCCTGCCGACCAGCAGGTATTCAAAATGCTGCAACAGGCCGATTCTGTAGGAGTGTTTCAAATAGAATCACGCGCACAAATGAATATGTTGCCGCGCTTAAAGCCCCATTGTTTTTATGATTTAGTGGTACAGATTGCGATTGTACGGCCCGGGCCTATTCAGGGTGATATGGTCCATCCTTATTTACGACGTCGAGCCGGGCAAGAGGCAGTAACTTATCCCAGCGCTGCAGTTAAGCAGGTTTTAGCTCGTACGCTAGGGGTGCCTATTTTTCAGGAGCAGGTGATTAAACTCGCCATGGTTGCCGCTGGCTTTAGTGGCGGAGAGGCCGATCAGCTACGTCGCGCTATGGCGAACTGGAAAAGTAACGGCGAATTGCAGCAGTTCGAACATAAGCTTATTCGTGGGATGCTGGCGCGCGGTTATAGTGAAGAGTTTGCGCAACGTATTTTTGCGCAGATTTGTGGGTTTGGTGAATATGGCTTTCCAGAATCTCACTCAGCCAGTTTTGCTAACCTAGCTTATGCGTCGGCTTGGTTAAAGTATCATTATCCCCTAGCCTTTTATTGTGCGCTTTTAAATAGTCTGCCTATGGGATTCTATTCGGCCGATCAACTAATTCAAGATGCTCGTCGCCATCAGTTGGTAGTACTGCCTGCTAATATTCAACAGAGCCACTGGCATCACCACCTAGTTCCTTTACAGCAAGGTTATGGCTTACAACTGGGATTACGATTAGTGAAAGGGTTAGCTGCTGACGAAATCAAGCAACTGATTGAGCAGCGTCCGCGCAGTGGTTTTCGTAACTTACAACAGTTGCGAGACCTAGGCTTATCTGCGGCTACTTTACAACGTCTCGCTGCTGCAGATGTGCTGGGCAGCCTAGCCGGTAATCGTTACCAAAGCCAATGGCAGAGTTTGGCCCACCAAACCGAGCAACTGCCCTTGTTTGCGCACCAGCAGACTGCCGAAGCAACACCTGATTATTTACCCAAACCAAGCGAATTTGCCGATATTGCGGGTGATTACCAAACAACAGGGGTGTCTTTACGGCGTCATCCACTAGCTCTACTTCGTGAGCAAGGTTGGCTGCGCCATAGTAAGTCGGCGCAATCGTTGCAGCTTTGTCGCCATAAGCAACTGGTTACGGTCACGGGGTTCGTGACTTGTCGACAGCGTCCAGGTAGTGCCGGTGGGGTTACTTTTATTACGTTGGAAGATGAAACCGGTATGGCGAACGTGGTTATCTGGGCGCGAGTTGCGAAAGCCTATCGCAAAGCATTTCTTACCAGTCAGCTATTAACAGTAAAAGGCATCTTAGAGCGAGAAGGAGAAGTCATACATATCATAGCGGGTGAACTTATTGATAGCTCTGAGCAATTAGCCCGTCTTGGAATGCAGGCTAATCGCTCACGAGACTTCCATTAACTTATTTGTTGCACATGAAGCAGATAATCTTCTTTTAATTGCACATAGTTATTTGCAGACTGCGGTAAAAAGTTTCGTTCTGCCTGTGATAGAGGACGGGCCTCTTTTACCGGGCTGCCTACATATAAGTAGCCACTCTTGAGCGTTTTACCTGGTGGAACCAAGCTGCCGGCCCCAATAATCACGTCATCTTCTACTACCGCACCATCCATGATCACCGCCGACATCCCAATTAAGACGCGATTACCTATGCTACAGCCATGCAACATCACATGATGTCCTACTGTAACGTCATCTCCGATTAATAACGGATGCCCATCCGGGTTGCCTTCACTAATTCTACTAACATGAAGCACCGAGTTGTCCTGAACATTGGTACGCGCACCAATTCGGACGAAGTTCACATCACCACGAATAGCAACTAAGGGCCATACACTACTATGTTCACCTAGCTGTACGTCGCCCACAATAACGGCGCTTTGATCGACATAAACATGTTCACCTAATTGTGGCTCAATACCACGATAACTACGAATATCTCCGCTCATGAGACTCTACTCCCTAATTTGTTATATTTTTGATCTTGCTAAAGTCGTACCTAAAAAGATAGCAGAAAGCGCTAATGCTGGCGAATCGAACAGTTTTTGCTGATTTAAAACGCGCTTCGCTT
>NZ_JBOJLN010000019.1:0-28769 GCF_050750165.1 Pseudidiomarina sp. WS423
AAGCAAGCGACCAGAAATGATACGCCAAGAATTATGGGGAATACTCTTAGCGTACAATAATATTCGCTATCAGATGGTGAAAATGGCGAGCAAAATTAGGGGGATATATCCAAATCAACTGAGTTTTACCTCGTGTGCCACAGCAATTATTAACTGGCTATACACGGCTTCACTTAATTCAGCGGGGAATATCCCGAAAACTCTCGAACACCTTCAAGAAATTGCGGAGCATTACGTTTTGCCACTAAGGCGAACCGAGCGGGTTTACCCACGAGAAGTTCGTTCAAAACCTCAGAAATATGCGAGAAAAAAATGCCAGTCAGCTCTTAACTGACTGGCATTAGCCATCGAGGCGCCTTTTTTAACTTGTTTGTTAGCACTATTAGGGTGCTTCAATGATGACCGTAATGGTACGCTCTTCGGTGCTGCTACCTAGCTGCATATTGTTAGCTTTGGTAACGACCAAGGTAAACTGGCGTTCTTCAGCGTAACTCGACCCCACCAAGGTAAAGTCGACGATGATCTCATCATCATGCTTAGCAAAGCTGTATTCGGGAAGAATACCGGTAAAGTCACGATTCTCAATCGCACTGCCGTGGTTAACCGCAAGCTCAATCGACCCCGCTAAAATTGCCGCGCGATCAAAAGGTAACACCAGCTGTACGTCAAATGATGTGCCATCGTCGGGGCGTTGGAAGGTGATGGTTGCTGGTGTTTCTAGCACCGGCAACGCCAGACCACTCGCCCGAATTGAAATACTCATGGAGCGACTCTCGGGAAGTTGAATGCCCTCTGCATCATAGAATTCTAAGGTAAATTCCTTACTTTCGGCACCTAAGCTATCAAACAAAATCTCAATATCGAGGTACAGGTTTTCGTCGCCCTCGGCAAAGGTCACAGCTTGGTCGCTAATAGCGGTATAGTTATGGCCAGCTAACGCAGTACCATCCACACTGCGTACCCTTACGCTACCAGCAGTGGGCGCAGGCATCGACAGTGGTAGCATTAAGCTATAGGTGACCGGACTGGCATTGCTAAAAGGCTCTGGCACTTCTACCATGGGCTGTAGCTGCAATTCTGCGGTGGCCGGGGTTGATGCCGACACTGGTAGAATCGTTAATTGCAATTCACGTGCATCAGGTAAGGTCACGTTTGTTGCTGAGCTAATCTGCAGATAGAATGACAAAGGTTCCGTCATGCCCAAGGGCGTCCGCATCACAGTGACCGGCACCAACACTTCAGTATCGCCGGCGACAAAGTCAATCTGTTCAGAGAACGCTTGAAAATGCTCACCCGCTAACGCTGTGGCTGATTGCGTGGCTAATCGGAACGAACCTGCTTGGCTTGCAGGCGCAGAAAACGGCAAGAGTAAGTTGAACGTTGCGCTGCCACTGGTGGGTTCATAGAGGTCGGTGACGCTCGGCCATAAAATGCTCGGCACCCCTCCCGCTGTTTCATCGTTTACATTGATAACAGTAACTGGCACTGTACGCGTGGTTGGCAGCTGTACATTGGTTGCCGTTTCTGCAAGTAACGAAAACTCGAGATCTTCAGCTTGGTTGGCATCGGCCATTAATGTTATCGAGAACACTACTTCGCGCGCTCCCGCAGCCACCGGCAAGATGTGATCGAAAGCCTGGAAGTTGACGCCTGCTTCAGCGCTACCCTCGACGGTTCTGAGCTTAATCTCACCAGCCACCGGCGACGGCTCGCTTAAGGTGAATACGATCGGATATTCAATGCTGTCACGACCCACTCGCGGTGCCCGTAAACTCAGGTTCTGCGGTAAGCTCAGACTGGCTTGATTCACCGGATCCACCACCTCAGTGGTGGAATAGATGGTGACAGTTTGCGTGGTGCTGCTGCCTAATTGCGCATTAACTGCACCCGTAAGCTGGATCTGAAAGGTGACATCTTCGGTATCACCGTTACCATCGAGAATATCGACACTGAATTGAGCTGAAGTAGCCCCCTCGGCAAAGGTGACAGCATCATTGAAGGTACTGTAATGAGTACCCGCACGGGCCGTATCGCTGGTAGTTGCGACACTAATACTACCGGCTGCCGGTGCCGGATTAGAAAACTGAATACGCACCTGTAACGCCGTGGTTTGCCCGGCGGCGGGTTGACTCACCTCATTGCTAGCCAGCAAAGACAGGGTTGGATAAGGATTGGCGCTACCACCGGGCTGTTGGTCGGGATGCTCACTACCACAGCCGCTCACCAAAGCCAGCATCGCTAGAACCGCAAAGAGCGGCTTCAAGAAGGCACTACCACTGAATTGTTTCGTCCACTGCATACTCATGATCCTTTTGCCATCATCTAAATAACAACTTTTTGACTATACATGAATTGCTTACAGCTGGGTACCACAAAAGCGTAGCTATTAGGGTTGAAGTTGGCATTATTCATTGTGATCAACTGCCCAATTGCTGAACGCCTGCCAATAAAAAAGCCAACAAGCAACGCTTGTTGGCTTTTCGCTAGCTTGTTAGTGATTAACAGCCATCAGTTACTAGACGAATAACTGCAGGTGTAACTGCATCTGCAGCTTTAGTATAAATTACATAACACTCACCATCGGTCGTACCGTCTGCATTTGTAACACGATCTGCAGGGAAGATTAATACGTTACCATCAGCTACTGTGGCGTTACCGCCCCACCCTGCGGCCAAAACTGAGGACCATTCAGTTGAATCAATCTTCAAGGCTTTTAAAATACCATCAGCCGCAGGGTCTGCTGCTGGATAGCCATATTCAACATTAATACCATCTACAGTAGCCGTTGCATTCTTTTCAACACCGGCAATTAAAGATTTACCATAAACGATATCTGTAGCAGCCTTAACCGCACCTTGCATACCCTCGACAGTAGCCTTACGAGCATCACCAGAGAAATTCAAAAACTGTGGTGCTGCAGTTACTGCCAAAATACCTAGTACCACGATAACGATGATCAGTTCGATCAAGGTAAAACCTTTTTGTTGTGTTTTCATAAATCACTTCCTTTTTTAAAAAAAGCGGGACTATCCCCAAAAATTAAACGTAAATGTAAAATTAGTTGTTACTAAAGATACTCACCCCACCCGTGCGAGGGTTGTATACAAACGCATTACCGACGCTTAGGTAATCAGTTCCGGTAGGAGCTGACGCTAAGTTTTTAATGGTATTTGCTAAATAATACACGCAAATATCATTTACTCCGTTACTTTCTCGTACTACATAGTAACGGTTTTCACCCAACAGGGTAAAACTGGTGGTGGCAGTAGGCGCACCTTGTAAGATCGCTTGCATGATGGTGCGGCAATCTTCGCTTGTTATGTTCAGGTCATGGGCGTCTAAATTATTGTCGCCACTTACTGGATAACCGGTACTTCCGTCCACGTTTACGGTAATGCCATCCATAATAATTTCTACGCCAGCCCCATCGATATTACCTTTGGGTCGGCCGCGTAGTTCCCACTCCGCACGTACTAGGCCCACAGCGCTGGCAAAGCCACCGGCAACACCTTCAACTGCGGCGTCTTCGGCATCTGCGGTCACGCTGGTGAAGCGTGGTAAGGCAGAGGCGGCTAATAACCCTAAAATGACGACCACGATAATCAATTCAATCAAGGTAAAGCCATTTTGTTTCAGCGCTAATGCTGGTTTGTTAGCCATCTTCTTATCCTTATAGTCCCTATGTTTACTATTATCAATTGTGCGAGAAATAATCGCAAATATTATAAGTTAAAGTCTTTTGTTTTAAATTTGTTAAATTAGTGCCCTAGCGGTTTTTATAGGCGTTCATCATGTCCCACATCGGGGTAAAAATACCTAGCGCCATAATAGAAATCATAACAGCCACCACAATCAGCATAATAGGCTCGATTTTGGCGGTTAAGCTTTTTAAATCATAATCTACTTCGCGCTCGTAGTAGTCGGCTACTTCGTGCAGCATCTCATCAACGCGACCGGTTTCTTCACCTACTTGAATCATCTGCAATACCAGTGGGGTGAACAGCTCACTGCTACGAGAAACTCGCGAGAGACTTTCACCACGCTCAATATTACGGCGCATGTCATTGATTTTCTTGCCCATCCAGCGGTTATCCACGGCATCGGCGACTAAGCTTAAGCCCTGGGTGAGAGGGACGCCGGCCTTGAGCATCACCGCGAAACTTCGCGAAAAGCGCGACAACAAGGAGCGGAAGATAATGTCTCCCACTAAGGGGATCTTCACTTTAAAATAATCCCACTTCATCTCACCTGACGGGGTTTTCACGTACCGGGTTGCCGCAATCGTGGTTACTGCTATGCCTAACAGCAAGGCTGGCCACCAATTCACAAAAAAGTTGGAGGTGCCGATGAGGATGCGCGTCGACAAGGGTAGCTCCACATCAAAACGTGAAAACATATTCGCAAAAGTCGGAATGACGAATATGTTCAAAACAAACATTGCGATCACCAAGGTGATAATAATAAAAGTTGGATAACGCAAAGCGGTTTTAACTTGCTTACGGGTTTCTTGTTCCTTTTGCAGGTACTCAGAGAGCTGCATAAAGGCTTCTTCAAGTTGCCCGGTATTTTCACCTACGTGCACGATGGCGACCAATAAGCGTGGAAACACCTTGGGGTGCGCTGCCATAGCCGAGCTCAGCTGGCGACCGCGCTCCAATTGGTCAACCACTTCGTGCAATACCTGGCTTAGACGCTTGTTACTGGTATTTTCTGCTAGCCCTTGGATAGCGCGTAGCAACGGAATCCCAGCCTTGGTTAAGGCATACATCTGCCGTGTGAATACGATCAGATCATCGCTGCTTATCTTGCGTTGAAACAGTGAGCTGGTTGGCTTTTTATCGTCTTTACTAGAACTGGCAGCTCCAACATTCAGTTGAATAGGTGTAATTCCACGGCGCAGCAAAGCCTCGGCAGCTGTATTCTCGGAGCTAGCTTCTAGCACCCCTTGCACTAACTGACCTTGGCCATCACGGCCCCGATAACTATAACTCGCCATGGCTCGTATCTACCTGACCGTCAGTTTGCTCAGATGCTGTTGCAGTGCTTACTCGTAATTCTTTTTCTTCGACGGTTTCAGCCAAGAACAGCACTTCATCGATGCTAGTGATACCTTGCATCGCGTAATCTAACGCTACATTCGCTAGCGGTTTAAAGCCAGGGGAGTCTTTCGCTGCATGAGCAAACTCACGCATATCACCGTCTCGTAACGCATCAATCATGGCTTCGTTAATTTCTAATAATTCAAACACACCGATACGACCTTTATAGCCGGTATGATTGCAATTACGACAACCTTTGCCTTTAACAAAACCACTGCCATCGGCAGCAATTTCTGGATTCATAATCCGCAAAATGGCTAATTGATGCGGTTCTACCACAGCACTAGTTTTACAATTTTCACAGACCCGTCTAATTAAGCGTTGTGCCAGCACGCCGCGTAAAGCAGCGCCAACTAAATAAGGCTTTGCTCCCATATCGATTAAACGCAACGCACTGGTAATAGAGTCGTTAGTGTGCAATGTCGTCAGTACCAAGTGACCAGTGATAGCACCACGCAGACCGATTTCGACGGTTTCGTGATCACGCATCTCACCCACCATGATGATGTCAGGGTCTTGCCGTAAGGTGGTGCGTAGTACGTTAGAAAAGCTCAAACCGATCTTAGCGTTTACTTGCACCTGAGAAATCCGCGGCAGACGATATTCCACTGGGTCTTCTACAGTAATAATCTTTTTCTCAGCTTGGTTCAGCTCACTCAAGGCGCCATACAAGGTCGTGGTTTTACCTGAACCTGTTGGTCCTGTTACCACAAACATCCCATACGGCCGATGCACTAAGCGCCGCACGCGGGCCAAAATATCCTTGGGCATACCTGTTTGCTCGAGATTGAGTAGCCCAGCTGATTGGTCGAGCAAACGCATTACGCAAGATTCGCCATACTGCACCGGCATGGTTGAAACCCGCACATCGATACTATGGTCGCGTACTTTAATGTTAAAACGACCATCTTGGGGCAAGCGTTTTTCAGAGATATCTAAGCCTGACATCAGTTTCAAACGAAGTAGCAAAGCGTTAGCAATATTGGTCTCGGTTAAGACGTTTTCTTGCAAGGCGCCGTCCACCCGCATCCTAATACGCAAAGCTCGGTCGTCTGGCTCGATATGAATATCAGATGCTCGTACTTGCACCGCATCGGCAAAAATCGACTGCAGTAATTTTGCAACGGTTGCATCGTCATCATCGGCATCGAGTGATAGCGCACCCAGATCAAACTCGCCACCGTCCTGAGTTTCGGTCTGCAACTCTTTGGCGAATTGAGCGATATCTTTGGTGCGTCGATAAAGATTATCGAATGCACCGAGTAACTCGCTATCCGGTACTACGGCTAAGCGCATCTCCCGCGGTTGTAGAAACTGTGAAATTGCATCCACGGCAGCGAGGTCGGCTGGGTCGCTCATAGCCACTAAAGCCGAACTTTCGTCAGCTTCAACGACTAAGGCACGATGACGCCTCGCCTGTACTTCAGGTACTAGGTTGACGACGTCCTCAGGAATTCTTTTGTCACTTAAATCTAATAACGGAATATTTAATTGGCGTGCCAAAAACTCAAGCAAATCGTGCTCTGAGATGAAGCCTAAATCGATCAGAGTTACCCCTAATTTACGCCCATTTTGCTTTTGATCGGCCAGCGCCTGCTGCAATTGGTTTTCAGTTATGATGCTATCTTGGACGAGTAAATCGCCAAGCCGCATTTTTAAACGAGGGCGCATACTAATTGGCCTCCGGCTCGGTAGAGGTTAATGCGTACAGACGATCCTGAATGTATTGCCGCGCCTCGCCGCTTAAATCGCGATATTGCAGCGCCTGTTGATAGGCACGCACGGCTGCCGCCGGGTTGTTCGAATCTTCATGGGCGACCGCTGCAGCTAACCACCAGCGGCTTTGTAAAAAGCGTCCTGCTAATACCGTGTAATCAGCAGCGGCCTCGGCGTGGTAGCCCAATTGGTTGGCGGCGGCAGCGCGTAATTCAAGCAGCTCTAGAGCTTCATCGGTGTCTTCATTGATGTTAATTAATGCACTATAGGCTTGGTCAACACGGCCCATACGATCCAAAATACGTGCGTATAACAACTGCCACTCGCTTTGTTGGGGATGTCTATCTAAGCCTTGCTGCAACACCGTCAGCGCCCGCGTAGCAAAACCTCGTCCGTACCAGTAAGCGGCTAGTTCGCTGCGTACTTCAACATGCATGGGTTGTACTATCAGTGCCTTCTCGAGTAGCTCTTGAGCCAGATCGCGATCGCCTTTGGCCATGGCCTCACGAGCACGGCGTAAGTTGGTTTCAGCTAGCTGCTCAGGGGTAAGCTCAACGCGCTCGACTTTCATGCTGGAGGCCGGAGTTGAGGAAGGGCTCGGCCCCACCTTCGGAGCTGGGACCGGAGCTAGGACCGGAGCTGGGGCCGGAGCTGGGTCCGCAAGTTCCTCATGCGCTGATTCAGCCGGCTGGCTGACTGCTGCAATTGGTGTAGCCGGCTCGGACACTAATTCTGTTTTCTGGACAGGCTCGGTTGGCGCTGCTGGTTGCTGTAGTTCTGCGACATTCACGACCAATTGATTACGGCTGTCGGTAGCGGCGGCATCGTCACTCGCATCGCTAACTGCGCTGATCGCTGCTGGCTCAGGTTCTTCTTGCAAGGCCTGCATCACATAGCTGCTGGGATCCGTGCTTGAACTCTCAGTAAGCTGCGGAGCTGGGTCCAGAGCTGGGTCTGCAAGTCCTTCATGCCACCATTGCCAGACCAACACGGCTAGGACCAAGATGGCGCCGATGCTGGCGATGAGGGCCACGCGGCGCTTGCTGCCCTGGCTTGGTGCTACGGCTGCGGGTGTGTAAGCTTGGTTGTTTTGCTGTTGCTCGCGTTTATCAAGATCGCGCAGCATGCGGTTTATCACGCTCATGCTAAATACTCCGCTAACCAGCCTTGGTAATAACCAAAAGCTAGAATTGCCGCTACTACGGCAGATAAGCCCAACAACCACCAACCCCAGTTGGCGTTGGGTAAATAGGCATCCTCGGTGTCATCTACTGCCATCCGCACATGCTTGGGAGTAATGCTATACACCCCTTCGCCGTAGCTAAGCAGCAACACCTTATGACATAACACATTGGCCAAGCGAGGTATGCCGCGACTGGCTTGGTGCAACATGGCAACCACTTTGGCGCTCATCATCGGCGGCCCTTTGTAGCCGCCAATATGCAAGCGGTGCGAAATATAACGCGCCAACTCTTGCACGCTCATCGCCTGTAAATGATAACTAAAAGAGATGCGCTGGCGTAACTGTCGATGTTCGCGAGCAGCTAAGCGCTCATCCAATTCGGGCTGGCCGAACAAGACGATATGCAGCAGCTTGCGCGACTCGGTTTCTAGGTTTGAGATCAGCCGCAAGGCTTCTAAACTGTCGCTCGGTAGCGCTTGCGCTTCATCCAGCACGATCACCACGGTTTTGTCCTGCTGGTTGATGTCTAACAGCCGCTGCTGAATGGCTTGGGTAACTCGTTGCTGACTGTGCTCGCCGTGCAGGTCTATTTGTAGCTCTTGGGCAATTTGGGCACGCAATTCTTCCGGGCTCAAATAAGGATTAGGAATGTATGCAGTGACATAGTTTTCGGGTAGCTCATTAAGTAGCTTGCGACACAGCAAGGTTTTACCCGTGCCAACCTCGCCCACGACTTTGATAAAACCTTCACCGGTTTGCAGTGCCGTCAATAACACCTCCAGCGCTGACCGATGACCCTCAAGATCACAGTAAAAGCTGGTGTTCGGTGTTAATGTAAAAGGCAGTTCACGCAAGCCGTAGTGGTTTTGGTACATTAGCTCTTCCCGTTGCTGATGTTACTCATTGCCATACCATTTTTTCAGAATATCGCTAGAGCGTTGCAGCTCTTCTTGCCAGCTCTCCGCACCAATAACCGTGGGGCGAATTAAAATCACCAGCTCTTTCTTCTGCTCCACGCGGCGGGTATTTTTAAACAAATTACCCAACACCGGAATGTCTCCCAAGAAAGGTGCTTTCGATTCTGAATCTGTGTACGAAGTTTGCATCAAACCGCCTAACACCACGATCTCACCATTACGGGCTTTGACAATGGTATCGCTTTCACGAATGTTGCTTTGTGCTAGCGGTAGAACAAAGGTGTCATCGTTCAGCTTCACGACTTTTTCTTGTTCTTGGGTTTGCACCACACTCGGATGCACATGCAGAATCACTTCTCCGTTCTCGCTGATTTGCGGAGTAATATCCAGCGAAATACCTGAGAAAAACGGCGTTAGCTCAATGTTCGGCGTAGAGGTAGTAGCAGTACCTGTGACCGTGGTGGTGGAGACATCTGTGACAAAGTACTCGTCTTCACCAATCTTAATCACGGCTTTTTGGTTATTAGCCGCACTAACCCGCGGGTTCGAGAGTACTTGCACGTTTCCTTGGCTTTGCAACAAATTAAGTGCGCCAGAAAAGTCACCGATGTTCAGGGTCATGCCAAACACACCGCCGAGGCCTCCAGAGGTGACATCACCGCCACTTAGACTCACCGACCCCGTTACTTGGTCAACGCCAAAGAAGTCACTGACGCCACTGCCAGCTTCAAATAAATCATTCCAGTTGATGCCTTGTTGGTAGTCATCATTTAAGGCCACTTCAACAATCCGGGCTTCAAGAATCACTTGGCGTTGTAAACGGCTTTGGGCGCGCTCCAAAAACTCGCGGGCAGCGCGTAATTCACCTGGCAACGCAGTGATAGTCACTAAGCCTGCTTGCGGTGCGACGACGACCCGACGACCATCACCGGTACCAACGATGCCTTCAATAATAGCTTTTAAATCTTTCCACCAATCGGTTTCAGACGAGCTACTAATAGACGAGCCATTGGTTTGCATGCCACCTAAGTTTGAGCCGGCTTGGTTCGAAATTCCACCCTGATTACCCAGCAAGTTATTGTTGGTGTTACCGCCAAAGCTGTTGCTACCAGAGCCGCTATTACTGTTGCGGTCACTATCTTTAACCCCGCCCGAGCTGACGCTGGTTTGCGATACACCCATACGGCGCAAGGCTAAGTAATCTAGCGAAATCGTCTCGCTACGTAAGCCCGCTGGAAACACCTGAATCATGCGGTTGTTACGACGCACATCGTAGCCATAAATATCCCCAACCACGTCGAGCGCTTCAGTGAGGGTGACATCCTTTAAATTAATCGTAATCATCCCGTCTACATCTGGATGCACGGCAAAGTTATAAGGAGAATCCACCGCTAAACCGGCAAAAAATTCAGCCGCAGGCATGTCGTTGGCGGCAATAGAAAAACGTGGTTCAGCTAACAACTGAGCACTGGCTGCTCGCAACTGATCTTGCTGACCACGCAGGCTGGCCCGCACGGACTCGGGTAACGGCGGACGTTCGCTGGCCTTGCCTTTGGCGTTAGGGTCTAACGCTTGTTGAAATTCTTCCGGTGGCTGTTCTGGTTGATGCGCACAAGCTGCCAATAATGCGCTTAGCGCCGCAACCAATAAAACTCGCTTCATGGTTGACTCTCCGAGTTAGCCGCTTGTTCTTGCCCAGATTGCAATTTAACGTTGCTAAATAAGGCTAACCGTACGGTTTTGTTGGTTTTAGAATCCATTAAGGTCACTTGATTCATATCAATGGCCCGAACAATGTATTGATTTATCGTATCGCCAACAGAAACACGCTGCCCGCCAATCAGTGCGGTGCGTCGTGTACCTCTCCATTGAATCGCTTGTAATTTAAGTTCTGCCGCTAGCGCTGGCCCCGCAGCATTGGTGTTACTACGCACCACCGGTGGCGCCGTTGGGTCGCTCAGCTCTTGTGCAGAAACGGGTGCTGCTAGCAGCACTGCAACTATCAATAACCTACTAGCTGGCCACATAGTCACGCTCCAGACTCAAGGTATAAATTTCTATGGTCACTTCTGCTTGCGGCGCTTGCTTCACTCGGTAATCGAGTTTTTGCCAATAAAAGTTCCAATCCAACTCCTCAAGCCGGTTGAGGTAGTTCCGCACGGCAAAAAAGTCGCCGGTAACAGAGAGCTGCAAGCGGTGCTTGTAAATGGCTGTCGTGTCATCTTGCGCATCTTGATACACCCGTTCTGGCGGCAAGGCTTGGGCTGACTGTACTTTGATGCCACTGGCTGAATCTAACAGGGCGCGCAACAGTGCTTTGTTGTCGGAGGCACTGATGTAGTTGGCCTCGGCATTCAACTGGGCTTCTAAGCGATCTAGACGCTCTTGCAGTTGTCCGCGACGACTTTTTAATTCTGCTTTCGGATCACCAGCTAAGCGTGCTTTTACCGCTGCGAGTTCTTGCTCAAAGATACTAATTTGCTGCTGTTGTTGGCGCTGAGTTTGGCGTTCGGTAGCTAATTGCTCTTGAGTGGGCAACAACACCAGCCACACCCCAAGGTAAACCACCACCGCCACGGCCAGCGCTAACCAAAACTTACGGCGCCCTTGCGGGAGCAATAAAAACTGCTGCTGCCATTGTTGCCACTGTTGCGTTAGTTGTTGCATCATGGGCGAGCCCCGCTGCCGTTATTAGTGGCGCCAGAGCTGTTAGAGCCAGAGCTGGTGCCTAGTTGACTAGGCTGCAACAGCAAACTACCGTGACTGTCACTGCCCACAGTAAACTGTAACGCGCCATTTTGTTCATCGCGCAACTCAAACACCCCAAAATTACGGTTCTTCAGGGTCGGATAATTAGAAAAGCTGGCTAACCAACGCGGTAAGGCACTGGCCGCAGTGGTATGGCCTTGCAAGGTCATATCCTGATAGGCCAACACAATTCGTTGCAACCAGATGTTGTCGTTGTCTACGCGAGCTAAATCTGTCATCACATTAGCGAAGCTAGGCTGACCGGTTTGGGTTACTGAACGCATATGCTGTAACAAGCGCTGCCGTTGCGCCAGGCGTAACTCAAGCTGGTCAATTTCGGCCAGTAGCTGTTTATCGTTGAGGGCCTGCTTGAGCAGCTCTTGTTGCTGGTTAACTTGCTGCTGTACGGCGGTGTTTTGTGCGCTCAGCTTAGCTGTCGTTTCTTGCTGATTGGCCAGATACCACTTGCTCAGCCCTGCGCCAATCATCACTACAACCAATAAGGTACCCACCACTAAGCTAACAAGCTTTAAAGTAAGCGGATCACGGTTAGGTTGTAGCTCAGCGACATACAAGTTAGCTATGCGTTTCATGCTGCTTGCTCCTTGGCTGGATACAGCAACTCACGCGCCAGCATAACCCCACCTAACACTGGGAAATCAGCAAAATCGGCGGTAGCCAGTTCTTGCGCCCACAACGGATACTCGGCCCACTGCACCTCAAACCCTAAATCGTCAGCTACTTGTTGTTGCAGTGCGGCGCGATGCTTTGAGCCCACCGCTAACACCACTTGCTTGATCGGGCGCTGGCGTAGTTGCCGTTCAAAGTAATCAGCTGAGCGCTGTACCTCAATACTTAGCGGTGAACCACCACCTAAGCTGATCTCATCAGCGCTGAGTGCACTGATTTGCTCCAGCGCTCGCACTAAACGGTTTACCTGCAACTCGCCTTGTTGGTATACCTGCAATAAGGCGGGCTCGATATCATGCTGATAGACCACCACGCTGGGCTCTTGCAATTGGGTAAACAAGCGCGACACGGCCTGCTCTTCAGCCACAATACCGCAGATATTTTCGCTCAGCTCTTGGGCTGCTTTAAGCACGCCTTGCAGCATCGTTTTATCCGCTACAATTGCGTTGATTTTATCTTGTCCGGAGAGCTGTACTGGGCTGTCGTAATAATCGGCAATGATGTCGGCGGGTGCGAGCGATACCAGATCGCGCAAACTGTACTTCAACGCTTGGCTGATTTCAGCGGCCGGTAACTTGGGCCTATCGAGCTGCACACTTTGATACAGCGATGGGCCCAGCACCACCAACAAGGCTGGATTACCTTTGATGTACTTAGGATATTTGTGTGCCAGTTCTTGCATGGCATGGCCCCATTGCCCGTCCGCAACCTCTTGATGATCGGACACGATCAAGGCTGGTGTAGACTCATTAATTTCTGCAATAGCTAACGACACGCCTCCTTTGGCCAACGCAAAGGTTAGCACCAGGTCGTTCCTAGACTTAGCTCGCCACAAATTAAGCAATGCGAATATCCCTTACAAATTATGTATTTTATTATAGGTATATTATGACTTTATAACGGATATAAAACCATGACTTGGCGACAATTTCTACAATGTTAAATTGTTCATTGAAATGTTGCGTTATTGTTTAATGCGCCACTGCAGTGGCTCTCCTGCCCAATAAGGCACCATGGGCCCAACTGCAGTAGCTACTGTCGCTGGTACCATCCACTGGTCTTTTTCTAAGGTAACGGAGCTGGTAGCACGAGGCAACCCGTAAAAATCAGCACCAAACCCACTGGCAAAATCAGCTAACTTGTCGAGCGCATTCATTTGCTCAAAGAACTCAGCATACAACGGCAAAGCCGCCGGTGCTGAATAACAACCGGCACAGCCACAGGCAGTTTCTTTGCGCGATTGTGCATGAGGTGCCGAGTCTGTTCCTAAAAAGAAGCGCGGATGCCCCGATGCAGCAATACGCCGCAGTTCTAATTGATGGTCGCGACGCTTTAAGATAGGTAAACAATAGTTATGCGGACGCACCCCACCTACCAACAAGTCGTTGCGGTTCATCAACAGATGTTGCGGAGTTATGGTTGCCGCTACGTTTGCACCAGCCTTTTCCACGAATTCTACGGCATCAGCGGTGGTGATATGTTCTAGCACTAACTTTAACTGCGGATGCCGAGCCAATAAAGGCCGTAAGTAACGGTCAATAAACACCTTTTCACGATCAAAGATATCAATCTCAGCACTAGTCACTTCGCCATGCACCAACAAGGGCACACCATGACTCGCCATGGCGGCAAACACCTCGTCGAGGGCCTCAATGTCAGTTACCCCGGCCGCGGAGTTAGTGGTGGCCCCTGACGGGTAGAGCTTGAAGCCAATAATCGCCGGCTCGGCAGCCGCTGCAACTATGGTTTCAACACTGGTGGCTTGGGTTAAATACAGGGTCATTAGGGGTTCAAAACTGCTGCCGGCTGGTACCTGCGCTAAAATGCGATTGCGATATTCCAAAGCTTGAGCAACTGTCGTCACCGGCGGCACCAAATTAGGCATCACCACAGCTCGGCCAAACACAGCGGCGGTGGCAGGGACTGTGGTCGCGAGTAAATCACCATCGCGTAAGTGCAGGTGCCAATCGTCTGGTGTTGGAATTGTTAGGTGGTTCGCCACCGCTGCAGAACTCATATCAACCTCGCTTGTTACAACTATCAAGAAGCAGCAATAGCACGATTTCGACCTTGCTCCTTCGCTAAATAAAGTGCTTCGTCAGCACGGGCTACCCATTTGTCGACATCAGGATCAACGCTTACGAGTTGCGCGACACCGGCGCTAATGGTTACCGGAATGCGCTTATCATCCCAATTAAAATGGTGCTCGGCAATAGCTTTACGGACTCTTTCAATGCCTTGCATGGCTTGCGCCAGTTCTGCATGGGCAAATAAAATGCCAAATTCTTCTCCGCCTAACCTAGCTAGCAAATCTGTATCTCTTAATTGCTGTTTGGCTAGACGACAAAACTCTCGTAAGACCTCATCGCCGGCGGCATGGCCAAAGCTATCGTTGACCTTTTTGAAAAAGTCCAAATCGATAATGGCGACACTCATGGGTAAATCGTAGCGTTCACTTTCGTCTTTGCGCTGCTGGGCCGCTTCTAAGAACACTCGCCGGTTAGCCACGCCAGTCAGCTCATCGCGGGTCGCCATGCGGCGCAGTTCTTCTACCACAAAACGGCGTTCTTGATCGATACGCCGAATATGCATTAGCGTACCAAGCGTATCTAGCATAGGTTGTAACCACGCCAGATCTTCGCGAAAGTAGCCGCGAGCTGAATGCGCCAAAATAAGTAAGCCCACCACTTCGCGCTTAAAATAAAGCGGTAACATGATGGCGTTATCTAATTGGGGCAACTCGATGGGAGTAAACTTTAGTTCATCTTGTGCGACAGGATAAGGACAAAGTTCTGGATCACCACGCAACAACACTTCGCTGACCACGCTCCCTGACACTACGACTTCGAGCCCTTGTCGGATCAGCGCTTGGGTGGCTTGCTGGGAGCCATTTAGCCGATTCACATAGCCATGCACCCGAAGCATATTGCGGTGCCGACTTTGCTCCGGCAACTCACCAATAAACCCCAGTTTGCTTTGGCTTAAGCTCATCAGTTCTGGCAGCGCAATATCGCAAACCTCACTGAAATGTTCGACAAATAGAAACTCATGCTGAACTTGGCTAACTAAACTAAGGATGGCTTCTTGCTGATGCTGTTTGAGCTCATTTTCAACTTGTTCAGTCACATCGTGATGAATCCCTACCATGCGCGTCACGCGCCCGCTGGCATTGCGCTCTACCGCCTTACCCACAGTGTGCAACCAAATGTAGTGACCATCGGCATGCTGTAATCTTATCCGTGCTTCAAAACGTTCGCTATGGCCTTGCAGGTGCTCAATGAGTTGGCTTTTTGCCGTTGCGATATCAGCAGGATGAATAAGCTCGGCCCAGCCGTTGTTTTGCGCAAAAGAACTATCACGATTGAGAATTTTATCCCAAGTATGATTGACACTCACCGTACCTTCGGCCAAGTTCCAATCCCAGGTGGATAAATCGCCCGCAGCTAAAGCTAACTCAAAGCTCTGGTTCGCATTCAGCAAATCCAATTCTAGCTGTTTACGGCTGGTATTTTCATAGAGGTAACCTCGCACCCGCATCACTTTGCCATGGCGATCTAAATCGGCGCGGGCAAAGTGTTTTACCCAGCGCATGTGCTGCGATGGTGGCACCACGCGGTATTCAATTTCTAAGCTAGGCTGGATACCATCAAGCACCAATTGCATTTGGTCGAGCAGTTGCTGCTGGTCGTCGGGGTGCACAATAGATTCATAATTAATCTCAAGGTCTAACAAATAATCAGCGCTGTAGCCTAAAATCCGCTCGACGTTTTCTGCCGCGTAAACCAAATGCACATCGGGCTCGAGCTGCCAGACCACGGCTGCAACCGGGCCTTGGGCGAGCACTTCACGTTCGGCGGCAAAGTTTTCTAGTTCATAATGCTGCACAATATCGTGCACCACCCATGCCGCCAAACCTTCTAACCATTGCTGCTGTTGCGGCGACAACTGGCGCGGCCGCGAATCGATCAGGCACAGGGTGCCGATATTGAGATCGTCATTCAGGGTTAACGGTACCCCGGCATAGAACCTGATACCATCGTTGGCAGCAACTAAGGGATTATCGTGAAAACGCTCATCTTGGCTCGCATCTTCAACAATCATGGTGGTCTGCTGGGTAATGGCGTGAGCACAAAAGGAGATATCTCTGGGAGTTTCTAGTAAATCAAACCCTTGCACAGATTTAAACCACTGGCGATGTTCATCCACTAAGGTAATGATGGCTGCATCAACGCCAAATAATTGCTGCGCAAAGGCGGTAATACTGTCGTATAGAGGGTCTGCCTCGCTATCGAGCAAGTTAAGTTCATGCAAAAGCTGTAAGCGGGCCTCTTCATTAGCCGGCAGTGGTGGTTTGATCATTCAAGCTCCTAGGCTATCGAATCAGAATAGAACAGCTTTAATCCTAATTAGGTGTAATAATAGCAGATATCTGAGATTCCGAACGTAACAACAGACTAATTTTACAACGTAATTCTTATTTTCCGCTTACTTGTTTAGCTTTTCTTTCCAATGTTTACGACAACAAGAGATATAACGATCGTTGCCTCCAATAGCAATTTGATCGCCTTTGGTCACCGCATTGCCATGCTCATCAATACGCAAGTTCATGGTTGCCTTGCGCCCACAAAAACAAATGGTCTTCATTTCTGCCAATTTATCGGCAACCGCCAACAGCACAGCGCTGCCAGGAAACGCCTGGCCAAACGCATCGCTGCGAATACCGTAGCACATCACTGGAATATCCACGCGGTCAACGACATCGGTTAATTGCCACACTTGCGCCTCAGTTAAAAATTGCGCTTCGTCTATCAACACACAATCGATGGCTTGCTTTGCGTGGCGAGCCTCAATCAAGGCGGCCAAATCGGTGCTGTTAGAAAAGCCCAAGGCACTGCGCTCTATGCCTAAGCGCGAGGCAATGGTGCCAGCGCCAGCCCGATCATCAATAGACGGCGTAAGCAAGAGCACGCGTTGATCGCGTTCTTCGTAATTGTAAGCCACCTGCAATAACGAGGTACTTTTACCTGCGTTCATGGCCGAGTACGTAAAATATAGTGATGCCATTGGTTTTTAAGCGAAAGTTTTGAATGAAAAAGATTCTGGCAATAGTAGAGTGGAACCGCGGGGGGCTCAAGTAAAAATTCGTAGCAGAGGGCGGACGAGCTTAGTGGTAGTTGCTATAATCCGCCCAACTAACAGGAGAATAATCATGAGCAGCGCCTATACCCCCGAGTTTTTAAAAGCCATGCCAAAAGCCGATCTTCACCTTCACCTTGATGGCAGCCTCCGCCCACAAGGCTTGATTGAGATGGCCCAGCGTAGCGGAATTGAGCTACCTTCTTATACGGTAGCAGGGCTTTATGACTTGGTTTTTAAAGAGTCTTATCAGAATCTTGGCGAATACCTCAATGGGTTTCAGTATACCTGTGCGGTGCTGCGCGATATGGAAAACCTAGAGCAAGCTGCCTACGAATTAGCGCAAGATAATATTGCCGAAGGTGTGGTTTATATTGAAGTACGCTTTGCCCCGCAACTCATGATGGACCCAGCTCGCGGGATTGATTTTGACCGAGTGATGCACACCACCAATGCCGGCTTAAAACGCGCCAAAGACGAATACAACGCGCAACCTGAAGTGGTGAGTGGTGCTAAGCCCCCGTTTGATTACGGTATTATTAACTGCGCCATGCGGATGTTCGGCAAGAAAGGGTTTTCGCCTTATTACACCCAATTGTTCGCCATGTTGCGTGACCATGAACCCAAGCAAGTGATTAAGACCGCAGCCATGGAAATGATCCGTGCCAGCGTGCGGCTGCGTGACGAAGAAGGTTTACCGATTGTTGGCTTAGATATCGCGGGGCAAGAAATGGGCTATCCTGCGCACGATTTTAAAGAGGTGTACGAGTATGCTCATCAAAACTTCCTCTTAAAAACCGTGCATGCGGGCGAGGCTTATGGTGCGGAAAGTATTTTTGAAGCCATTACCCAGTGCTATGCGGACCGTCTTGGCCATGGCTATTCGCTGTTCTCACCAGAAATGATTCAAGATGCTGCGATTACTGATAAAGAAGACTATGCCAAGCGGCTAGCTTCATACATTGCGGATCGTCGCATTGCCATCGAGGTCTGTATTACCAGTAACTTGCAAACCAACCCAGATATTGCTGATGTGCATAACCACAATTTTATCCACATGTTCAACAATCGCTTAGCTACGGTGATTTGTACCGATAACCGCCTGGTATCGCGCACCACAGTTACTCGCGAGTATGAGTTGGCCCTGAGCGCCGTAGATGTTCCCCTCAAGCGACTTAAAGATATGGTGGCTTATGGGTTTAAAAAGAACTTTTTTGCCGGTGACTATGTGTCGAAACGTGCCTACGCGAAGCAAGTACTTGAATACTTTGACAAGGTAGCGGCTCAACACGGCTACAAATAGGGTTGATTAGCAGCGCAAGCCACCTTGGCCATGATTGGGTAAGGTGGCTTTTGCAATTATCGGCTAACGCCCCTACTGCTGACTCTGGTTAGCTAAATATTCTGAAGCCGGAATAGGTTTCGCAAAATAATACCCTTGGCACACCACCTGAGCCGAACAGGCACTCAAAAACTCTACCTGTTGCTTGGTTTCTACCCCTTCGGCAACCACCCGTAAATTCAAGTTGTTGCCCATTGCAATCACGGTTTCTACCAGTTGTTCTTTTTCTTCCTCGCCGATGCCTTGCACAAAGCTTTGATCTATTTTGAGCTCATGCAAAGGTAGCTGGCTTAAATAAGATAGCGAGGAGTAGCCGGTACCAAAGTCATCAATAGAAAACTGCACACCAGATTTCTGCAGCGCCTTCATTTTAGCTACAACATCGTCGACGTCATCCACTAATAAATTTTCGGTCACTTCAAGAATTAAACGCGAGGCATCCACGCCGGACTTCACCACTTCACGCTCAATCTGATACACAAAATCATACTTTCGGAACTGGCGTGGACTGATATTGATAGCTAGGGTTTGTTGACCGGGTAAGTGCTTTAACACGTGCAGCGCCGCACGTAAAATCCAGCGTCCTAGATCAACAATCAAATCGCTCATTTCAGCAATTGGAATAAACACTCCTGGCGATACGATACCTTTGGTAGGGTGATTCCAGCGCACCAACACTTCTACGCCGACCACCTCGCCATTGGACAATTGCTGACTTTGCAAGTACAGCTCTAATTGGTTATTGGCAATAGCTTCTCGCAGTTCACGTTCCACCTCAAAGCGCTGCTCTAGGGCATAACTGTAGGCGGGGTTATACACAGCAATCTGATTACCACCGGCGTCTTTAGCATTGTGTACCGCCGTTTCGGCATGACGCAAAATAGCTTCGGGATTATCGCCGTATTCGGGATACACCACGATACCGGCGCTCGCGGTAATGGAAATACGTTCGCCTTCAATTAACATCGGCTCAGCTAATTCAGCCAGCAAATCTTTCACCATGAATTCAACTCGATTAACCGTTGCCTCTCGACCTGCGCTACGAGTTGGGAATAATACCGCAAATAAATCACCACCCAAGCAACCAACTCGCGCCTCAGGCTCGGCTTTCATAACATGGCCTATGCGCTCGGTTACCGCCAACAAAATCAAATCACCGAACTCAAAGCCGCGAACATCGTTAATACGTTGCAAGCCATCAAGATCAAGCAAAGCTACAGCACCACGAGTAGAGTAATCACGTTCATCTAAAAACTGCTGCAAAATTTCTTGGCATTGGGTGCGATTAGGTAAACCTGTCAGCACATCGTAATAAGCTAGGTACTGAACTTGAGCCTCGGCCGCACGACGTTCGGTAATATTTTGCTTGGTGGCAATGTAATGGGTGATGTCACCACTGGGGCTACGCAAAGGCGCAATAGTCACCCACTCACGGTACGGCTCACCGTTTTTCTTGAGGTTATAAAGCTCACCCTGCCAGCTGCGCCCGGCAACTAATGCGGTCCACATAGCATCGTAGCTCGAGCGTGGCGTCTCACCCGAAGATAGAATTTTCGGATTACGCCCTTGCACATCCGCTAGGCTGTAACCGGTGATATCCGTGAACGCCTTGTTAACGTATTCAATTTCACCGGCAAGATTAGTAATCACAATACTGTCATGACTTTGCTCTACCGCAGAGCTAAAGCGCAATAGTTGTTTTTCGTGCTGCTCGCGTTGTAGGGCCGCATCACGCAGGCTGTCACCCAAGAGGCCAAGTTCATTGTCACTGTGAATATCAAAGTCCTGCAATGACTCACGCCGCGCAAGTTTGTCTACCCCCACC
Source organism: Pseudidiomarina sp. WS423 (assembly GCF_050750165.1). Classification (NCBI taxonomy): domain Bacteria; kingdom Pseudomonadati; phylum Pseudomonadota; class Gammaproteobacteria; order Alteromonadales; family Idiomarinaceae; genus Pseudidiomarina; species Pseudidiomarina sp. WS423. The sequence goes on from NZ_JBOJLN010000019.1 coordinate 20,657, forward strand.
ATTAAACGCCTCACGGGACGAACGATTTTACGTTGTAAAATTACCCATAAAATTATTCCAACAAGGAGCAGCACGGTTAAGAACAGCACCAGCTCATTAAAAATAACGTTAGCAAAAGTGTACCAATTACGAGCGTGCTCGTATTCAACGATGAACACATTATGCAGTTGCTGATTACCCACGACCTTGCCACTGACCACCGGCACCATGGCGATAAAGTGATTATGTTCTGGATGATATTGCATGATGGTAACGCCAGACCTTGCAACCTCTGCTATTTGCTGACGACCTAAATGCTGCACGAAGGTTCTCAGATGAGGACTGATGGCGTTGGCGGAGTAATAGCTTGCAAGCTCGCCCGTTGGGCTAAGAATAGCTGTCTTAGTAACTCGTGGATGCACCTGAAATTCGCTCAATGCCTCGCCTACGGAATCATATCTACCAAAGCCAAAGATCCGATTAAGCGAGCCTTGCGCTACCACGAGCATACTTCTTAGCTCTAACTGCGCATTGTACAGAGCAATCTGGTTTTGCCCCCGCTCCACAATATAGCCCAGCAAGCCCACAATCAAAAAGGCGATGACGGTAATAGGCAGGGTCACTTGGATATTCAAGCGCCGATGAAAAGGCAACAAACTCATAGCACGCCCTCACAGATCGGTAGCGGTGTGATCACCTGATGAATCCCTGAAGCCACTAATTGTTCACTGACTTGTTGCTGCACTCGGGCGTAGTCCTGTTGTAAGAAGGTTCTACTGGCGGCGCTGTTGTACAAACTTAAACTAGCTAAGCTTTGCCGTAGTTCTTCGGCATTAATCCCCGACAACGTCTGCAAAGCTTGATAATACGGATGCTGTGGATCCAATGCTGCCGTTAAAGCCTTATCCCAAACCGGACCGGTTAAGCGCTTAAGAGCAGCTTGATGCTGTTGCCAGTTCTCTTGTTTGACGACCAAAGTATCGATAATTTCACCAGGTATCTCGCGACTACTAAAAATCTGCTCAGCACCCATCGAAGCTAATTTTTGGCTAAAAGGAGCGTAGGTAACAAAGATATCCCTTGCTCCTGCGGCATAAGCAATAGCGTGTTGATTGGGTAAAATGATTTCGCGTCTTACTTGGCGTTCAGGAATATCATGCAAGCGCATCCAGCGTGCTAATAGATAGCGTGCCAGCGCACTATCTTCCATCCCCACCACCCAAGGTTGCTGACGATCATTGATATCAAACCCCGGTGGGGCATAAATTGCATCGGCGCCATGGGAGCTGTTAATCACCTGTGCGATACAAAGTTTAAGGTCGGTGCGTGTCTGTAGGCTTAAGGCATTATCTAGGCTTAAAAGAGCTGCTTGTGCGGCGCCGTTAGCAACCATGCGTACCACGCTAACGTCCGACGTAAGCATAGTGATATGAATATTAGCGGGAATAGCTTCTGGATGAAGGACCTGTTCAGCATAATAAGGTTGATAGCCTAGCCAGGTGTTCCCTACCACAGACAAAGTCTGTGGTGGCGGCGTGCAGCCCACCAACACCATCATTACCCCAATTAAGCATACGAGTTTCTTCAACGCCTTACCTCAAGCCTGAATATGATCATTGTCATAGCCGGAATTTTACGTAAACTTTTGATTCTTGGCTATAGGTTACACCTCTAAGATGAAATAAAACCTTAATTACAGCAAGGTTTTATTTCATCGCCTGCGGCAATCTGTCGCAATTGAGTCTCATTGGTTATAAAATATACGAAAAAGGAGGCTGATTAGCCTCCTTTTGAACAGAATAGTTTAAGACTGTGGATGATCAAAACGGAATATCGTCATCGTAATCACCGCCATTGAAAGGTTCTGGGCTTGGTGATTGTTGTCCTGACGATGGGTTTGATTGCTGGAAGCTCTGGTTCTGATTATTCGCCGGAGCATTAAAGTTTTGACCTTGGCCACCTTGGTTCTGCGGCTGGTTTTGATTCTGGTTGCTCGGACGGTTATTGCTGTAGCCGCCTTGATCGCCACCACGACTATCGAGCATCTGTAAATCGTTAATAACGATCTCGGTGGTGTAGCGCTCTACTCCATCTTGGCCTTGCCATTTACGGGTTTGTAAACGCCCTTCAACATAGACTTTCGAGCCTTTCTTCAGATACTCACCAGCAATTTCTGCTAGACGCCGATAAGCGACGCAGCGATGCCATTCGGTTTGCTCGCGTGGCTCGCCTGTTTGCTTGTCTTTCCAGGTTTCGCTGGTGGCAATACTGATGTTGGCAATCGCCGTGTTGGTTTGGGTATAGCGCACTTCTGGGTCTTGCCCTAAGTTGCCAATTAAAATCACTTTATTGATGCCGCGACTGGCCATGCCTTGTGCTCCTTGATTTGCTAATTTTGGTAGGGCGTCAGTAGCGCCGCTAATTCTGCTTCATTGTAATGGGTTTTATGAACTTTTAAATACACCGTTTGCTCAGCACTAACAATACGTACTTCTTCAACCCCGGTGGCATGCGCTAACTGCTCGGCTAATTGCTGTGCTTGCGCTGCGTTCAGCTGACGAATAGGTAAGCTGACGTTCTGCTGTTGCGGAGGAGGCTGCATTCCAAAGCTACTGGCGAACCAGAATACTAACAGTACTGCGGTAAAAATCCCAATCCCGAACAGGCCCCATTGTTGATAAACATAACCGCCGGCAGCACCGCCAATAAAGGCGCCTAAGAACTGTGCGGTAGAGTAGATACCACTGGCGCTGCCCTTGCTACCCGCGGGGGCAAAACGGGTTAGCGAAGAAGGCAATGATGCTTCTAAAAAGTTAAAGCCGGTAAAAAATAGCACAACGGCTACAACTAAATACGTCCAATGCGGTGGTACCCAGACGATAACAGCTACAGCTAACAGCAGCAGCACAATAGCGACTCTGAAATAAACGGGTTGTTTACGTTTGCGCTCAGCGATGATCAGCATTGGAATCATCAAGGCAAACGAGGCCAATAAGGTGGGCAAATACAGCCACGCGTGTTGCTCGGTAGCTAAACCACCAGCCACGAACTGTAGCGGAACCACCACAAAAAACGCGGTTAACACACAATGTAAAACAAACACGCCAAAGTTTAACCGAGCCAGTTGCGGATGCTTGAACAGGCTTCCTAACTCGCTGCCAACCGGAATAAGATCACCTTTTGCGGTTTTCTGGGTCACTGACGGCACAGCTATTAATAGCACCACAATTCCAAACAGCGCAGATACGGCGGTGAACACGAACAACCCTTGTAAGCCGATATATTCGCCAAGTAAGGGGCCGAGCACCAGCGCCAGGGCAAAGGACAAACCAATAAACATGCCGATAGTGGCCATTACTTTCGGGCGCTGTGAGTCGCGGGTAATATCAGCTGCTAATGCTAAAATGGCTGCAGCAATAGCTCCGGTGCCCTGCAACGCACGGCCTATCACCACACCTGTCAGGCTATCTGCCATCGCCGCCACCACACTACCTAGCGCAAACAACAGCAAACCACCAACAATCACTGGGCGGCGACCGATACGATCGGACAGCATCCCCATCGGAATTTGTAACAAAGCCTGAGTAAGGCCATAGGCGCCTATCGCTAAACCTATCAGCAAGGGCGTATAGTCGGGGTACTGCTGACCATAAATAGCTATCACCGGCATGATCAAAAACAGCCCTAACATCCGTAATCCAAAGACGGTAGCTAAAGCCCCAGAGGCGCGGCGTTCGGTGGGGGTCAATCGATTGTCACTGTGCTGATGTGCCATGCTTATCTCATTGCTGCAGGAAAAAATCGCTCGCCATTGTACCAGAAGGTGGTGCATGTGCGATAATGCTCGTTTCATTTATAACCGCTACGGAGTGGTAGATTCACCATGGATAAAATTGAGATCCGCGGAGCCCGCACCCACAACTTAAAAAACATCAACGTTACCATACCTCGCGACAAGCTGGTGGTAATCACCGGGTTGTCTGGGTCGGGTAAGTCTTCGTTAGCATTCGATACCCTCTATGCCGAGGGCCAGCGTCGCTATGTCGAGTCGTTGTCGGCCTACGCTAGACAGTTTTTGTCGCTGATGGAAAAACCCGATGTGGATAGCATCGAAGGCCTTAGCCCTGCTATTTCGATTGAGCAGAAATCTACGTCGCACAACCCACGCTCAACGGTGGGTACTATCACCGAAATTTACGACTACCTGCGACTAATGTACGCACGGGTTGGTGAACCGCGCTGTCCGACTCATGATGTACCGTTAGCTGCACAAACTATCTCGCAAATGGTGGACCAAGTATTGGCGCTACCTGAAGGCGAGAAGCTGATGATTTTGGCGCCTATTATTCAAGATCGTAAAGGTGAGCACACCAAGGTGTTGGATAATTTAGCGGCGCAAGGCTTTATTCGCGCTCGTATTGATGGCGAGTTATGTGATTTGAGCGACCCGCCGAAATTAGAGCTACAAAAAAAGCACACCATTGAAGTGGTTGTCGATCGCATTAAAGTACGCGAAGGCTTAGAGCTGCGTTTAGCTGAGTCGTTTGAGACAGCGCTTGAACTCAGTGGCGGTACCGCCATTGTGGCACCGATGGACGCTGACTCTAAGCTAGACAGCATGATTTTCTCAGCTAACTTTGCCTGCCCACATTGTGGCTATAGCATGCAGGAACTCGAGCCGCGACTATTCTCGTTTAATAACCCAGCCGGCGCTTGTGGCGTTTGCGATGGCTTAGGCATTGAACAGTTTTTCGACCCCAAAAAAGTGGTTGGCAACCCTGAATTAAGCCTCAGCGGTGGTGCCATTCGGGGCTGGGACAAGCGCAACTTCTATTACTATCAGATGCTCCAGTCGTTGGCTCGACACTATAAGTTCGATTTGAACAAGCCGTTCAATAGCCTCAGCGAAGCGCATCAACAAGCGGTGTTGTTTGGTAGCGGTAAAACCGAGATTGAATTTACTTACATGAATGACCGCGGTGACCGAGTTGCCCGCACTCACCCGTTTGAGGGCATCATTCCCAACATGCAGCGCCGCTATCGCGAAACGGATTCGACGGCGGTGCGCGAAGATTTATCTAAGTACCTGGCCTCACAGCCATGTAAAAGCTGTCACGGCACCCGGCTGCGCCTAGAAGCTCGGCATGTGTATGTGAATAACACCACGCTACCTGAAGTGGTTGAACGCTCAATTGGCGGCGCTCTCGAATTTTTCGAAGGGCTACAGTTAGAGGGGCAGAAGGCCCAAATTGCTGAAAAAATCCTTAAAGAAATTAACGACCGCTTAGGCTTCTTGGTGAACGTGGGGCTTAATTACTTGAGCCTATCGCGCAGTGCTGAAACTTTATCTGGCGGCGAAGCCCAGCGCATTCGCCTTGCCTCACAAATTGGTGCCGGCTTGGTTGGGGTGATGTATGTCCTCGATGAGCCATCGATTGGTCTCCACCAACGTGACAACGAGCGGCTACTGCGTACCCTGACCCACTTACGTGATTTGGGTAATACGGTCATTGTGGTTGAGCACGACGAAGACGCCATTCGTGCTGCAGATCACGTGATTGATATTGGCCCTGGTGCTGGCGTGCATGGCGGCCAAGTGATTGCGCAGGGGCACTACGAAGAGATTGTCGCCAACGAGAATTCATTAACTGGCGACTACCTGTCTGGGCGTAAAGCGATTGAAGTACCAGCACAACGGCATCAGCCCGGTGAACTTTGGTTAGAGCTCAAAGGTGCCACCGGTAACAACTTGAAAAACGTTGACGTGCAACTGCCCCTAGGTCTGATGACTTGCGTTACTGGAGTTTCTGGCTCAGGCAAATCAACACTTATCAACGACACCTTGTTTAGAATTGCTCACCGCGACTTGAATAAGGCCACAGCAAATGAGCCTGCCCCTTATGCCAGCATTGATGGGATGCAGTATTTAGATAAAGTTGTGGATATTGATCAAAGTCCGATTGGCCGTACACCACGTTCTAATCCAGCAACCTACACCGGTATTTTTACACCCATTCGGGAATTGTTTGCCGGTGTTGAAGAGTCACGTTCGCGCGGCTATAAAGTGGGTCGCTTTAGTTTTAACGTGCGTGGCGGCCGCTGCGAAGCTTGCCAAGGCGACGGCGTGATTAAGGTAGAAATGCATTTCTTACCTGATGTTTATGTACCGTGCGATATCTGTAAAGGTAAACGCTACAATCGCGAAACGCTTGAGATTAAGTACAAAGGTAAGAGCATTCACGAAGTTCTCGACATGACCGTAGAAGATGCTCGCGACTTCTTCGCTCCGATCCCGGCCATAGCCCGCAAACTACAAACTTTAGTTGATGTAGGCTTGTCATACATTCGTCTAGGCCAGTCTGCCACCACCCTTTCAGGCGGTGAAGCACAGCGGGTAAAATTGGCGCGTGAACTGTCGAAACGGGACACCGGCAAAACCTTGTATATCTTAGATGAACCTACTACTGGTCTGCACTTCCATGACATTCAGCAGTTATTGACGGTACTACACCGTTTGCGCGATCATGGCAATACCATTGTTATTATTGAGCATAACCTGGACGTGATTAAAACAGCCGACTGGATTATCGACTTAGGGCCCGAGGGTGGCTCAGGTGGCGGTGAGATATTAACCGCCGGTAGCCCCGAGGAGATTGTTAAATGTGAGCGCTCACATACTGCGCGCTTCTTAAAACCACTGTTATCGAACAATCCCAATAAGGCTTAATAGGAGTCATTAGTTCAACCCATGACACACGATGTAATCAGCGGCGGGCAACCAATACAGGCTCCTGACAACCTCAAACCACTGCTAGAGGATATTCTGCAGCAGGCCATGTCTGTGAATGACGGTAACGTCGCCGATTACATTCCTGCCTTGGCAGAGGTTAAAGCTGATTACTGCGCGCTGACGGTTGCCACGCTTGATGGCAACGTCACCTCGGTCGGCGATACCAATAAACCGTTTTCCATTCAGTCTATTTCTAAAATTTATGGGCTGATGTTGGCGATGGAACGTCTTGGCGACCCGTTATGGGAACGCGTGCAGATGGAGCCCTCAGGTCAGCCTTTTAATTCAATTGTTCAGCTTGAATGGGAAAAAGGCATTCCGCGCAACCCCATGATCAACGCGGGCGCGATTTTAGTCAGCGATGTGTTAGTTAGCCATTACTCAGCCAGTAAATCGGCATTACTGAGCATGGTTCGGGGTTTGTGCGGCAGTGAAGCGGTGTGCGTCGATTCTCGCGTTCATGAGTCCGAGCGTGAACATGGCGCTCGCAACGCTGCACTTGCATACTTGATGAAGAGTTTTAGCAATATCGAGTCAGACGTTGAAGAAGTACTCGACCATTACTTCTGGCAATGCGCACTCACTATGAATACCGAACAACTCGCCAGCAGCTTGGCGTTCTTAGCCAACCGCGGTCAATGCCCACGCAGCGGCAAGCAAATCACCTCACATCGTGATGCGCAGCGTATTAATGCACTAATGAGTACCAGTGGCATGTATGATCAGTCGGGGCAATTTGCCTTTACTGTGGGCTTGCCGGCAAAAAGTGGCGTGGGTGGCGGAATTATCGCCATTGTTCCAGACTACGGTGTCATTAGTGCTTGGAGCCCACCGCTAAACAGCTTCGGAAACTCTGCGCGCGGCATGTTTATGGTTCGCGAATTGGCGAACCGCCTTGGTCTTAGCGTTTACTAAAGCCGATGCTTGGACAATATTTGCTCTAAGTGCTGGGTGTTCTCGGTGGTGAAATACGGTGGGTATTCGTAAGCGGCTATGCGGACTTCTTTCGGTGCGCTGTTAGCGCTAGCAATGGCGATATTAGCTATTGGATATTAGAAAGGCGTTGCTCGTTATTCGTTGCTCGTTATTCGTTGTTCGTCCATTCACTTCGTTCACTGTTCGTGCGTTCACTTTTCGAACAGCGTAGCGCACGAACAGCGTAGCGCACGAATAACGAACAACGCTTTTAAATGAAAAAAGGGAGCCGAAGCTCCCTTTTTCTTTAACCGCATCAATTAAGCTACGATTTTAGATACTACGCCTGCACCTACAGTACGGCCACCTTCACGGATTGCGAAGCGTAAACCTTCGTCCATCGCGATTGGGTGAATCAACTCTACTACA
>NZ_JBOJLN010000020.1:0-27190 GCF_050750165.1 Pseudidiomarina sp. WS423
TAAATCATTCATCACTTGAAAAGTTTGATCGGCAAAGTAACAAACCCCGCGATCCGCACCATGTTCTTCATCCAGTGCCGTAATGGGCACCCAACCGCACTGATAAGTACCCTCTGGCGCAATTCCTCCCGCGGTTGTATCGATCGGGTAAGGCGCACCATCAAGATAACCGGCAAAATAATCCCAGCCTAAATCACGCATGGCGCTGTCACCAAGGGCATGGTTATCTGGCCCTAAATCAGACCCTGTTAGATGCATTTTACCGATAAGTGCGCTCACGTAGCCGGCCTCTGAACGCAGTAATTCAGGTACCGAAACCGCGTAGGGAGACATTTGGGAGTTGGCTAAATCCGTTGAAACAATTGCGTTTCGAACACCATTTCTGAAGGGGTAGCGACCATCAAAAAACGTCACCCGGGTGGGCGAACAGGTAGGCATCGTCCAAGTATTACGAAAACGCACCCCAGCTTCAGCAATAGCATTAATCGACATGGTATTTGCCGGTACCGCACCGCCATACCCAAAAGCCGAAAACTGATCGATACCTGCATCATCGATAACAATAAACAGGATGTTGGGTGGCGTTTCTGCCAGCGGCGGATCTGGCGGCGTAGGTACTGGAGTTGCCACCTCAGAATCATTATTGCATGCGCTCAACAACACCGCTGACGAGAAAACGAACATTTTAACAAGGTGCCACATAGGTTTCTTTCCCTAGCTACGTAACCACTAAGTAAAGACCCATTACTCGCTTAAGTCAAAGCTAGTGCTGCTCATATGGAAGTTATTTATACCATTGCTCCGCCAACCTGGATGTAAGATAATGCCCCTATGACAACATTATCCCTACTAGAACTGGTGCGTGTGACCACCGCAGCTGATGCTGGCACTGCCATTAATCACGCTCGTGATCTTGGTCATCACGCCGAACAATGGGGCTACCAACGAATTTGGGTAGCTGAACATCACAACATGCCGGGTATTGCTAGCGCGGCAACCGCATTGGTGGTTGCACACATCGCTGGCGGCACCCAATCCATTCGGGTCGGCGCAGGCGGTATCATGCTACCCAACCATGCGCCCTACATTATTGCGGAGCAATTTGGTACGCTCGCTCAATTGTATCCGGGCCGTATTGATTTAGGTTTAGGCCGAGCCCCTGGCACGGACCCCGTCGCTATTCGTGCTATGCACCGTCCGGCTCATGCATCTGAGCAATTTCCACAAGATATCTTGGAGTTACAGAGCTACTTAGCACCAGCTAGCGAGTCACCAGCGATCTTGGCGGTACCAGCTACCGGTACGGAAGTGCCTTTGTGGATTTTAGGCTCGAGCATGTACGGCGCCAGTTTAGCCGCTGAACTTGGCTTGCCCTATGCCTTTGCCTCCCATTTTGCACCTGAAATGCTCCTGCCAGCGCTGCAACTTTATCGCAGTAAATTCAGGCCCAGCAAGCAACTAGCCGAGCCCTACGCGATGGCGGGCATTAATGTGATTGCTGCTGACACGGACGCCGAAGCTACGCGTTTAGCCACCACTCAGCAGATGTCTTTTGCTGATTTAGCCGGCGGTCGCCAGCGCTTAAGTCAGCCACCCATAGACGACATTGAGAGCTATTGGTCACCAAGAGAGAAGGCAACCGCAGAACGCATGCTAGCGCGGTCCGTGATTGGCGCCCCTGCCACGGTGCGACAAGGCTTACAGAGCTTCATCAAGGAAACTGGTGTCGATGAACTCATGATTGTGTCGGACGTGTATGATCATCAAGCCCGCTTGCGCTCCGTTGAGCTTATTGCGCAAGCGATGCAAAATGACGAGCTGTAACCAGCCACAATCACCAGAGAGGCCCCACATGCAGCCAAGTATTTCGGTCATTACCTTAGCGGTTGACGATTTAGAACGTGCACTAGTTTTCTATCGCGATGGTTTAGGCTGGCCTACTGCTGGCATTGTGGGCACCCAATACGAATACGGTGCGGTGGTGTTTTTTGATATTAATCCCGGGCTTAAACTTGCCCTGTGGCCGCGTGCTAGCTTAGCTCGCGACACAGGGTTGTCACTTGCTGAGCCCACCTCAACCAACATGCTGCTCAGCCACAATGTGGCTGAGCGCGACCAAGTAGATGCTGTATTTGCGCAAGCACTTGCCGCCGGAGCCAGCCAAGTGAAAGCGCCACAAACGGTGTTTTGGGGCGGCTACGCTGGTTATTTTAGCGACCCCGGCGGCCATTTGTGGGAAGTGGTGTTTAACCCCGCTTGGCCAAGCTAACGCAGCCAGCTATTGCGCATCACACACAGTTCCTACAGCCGCTTCTATCAGCTGGAGATCGAGCTCGTTGGTTTGTGCATCAAAATTAACATCGTACCAACTTGAACCCTGCCAGCCAGCCGCATCATATTGGCCATGGTGATATTAAAGTACGCCCCGATATTCGCCGGCTCACACCCAGCGGCGCAGATTTTGTGGATGGCCAACAGGCCGATTACGATCTGATCTTGCAAGCCACAGGTTACCAACTGCATTACCCCTTTATTGCAGCCGAACACTTGAATTGGCAAGGTCACGCACCGCAGTTGTACCTTAATATATTCAGTCCGCGCCATGCCAATCTGTTTGTGATGGGCATGGTCGAGGCTTCGGGGCTTGGCTGGCAAGGTCGTGATGAGCAAGCTCAATTAGTGGCGGCGGTGATTCGTCTGCAACAGGATAACCCCAGCGCTGCGCAGAGTTTTTTCGACAAAGTACAGCAACATGCCAATCAGCGTATTGATGGCGGCATGAACTATTTGCAACTCGAGCGCATGGCTTATTACGTGCACAAAGAGAGCTACTTAAAAGCCCTGGCAACCGAGCGCCAAGCCCTCGCCTCTATGGCTGATAACCGCTCAAATCGCTAGGAGCACCTATGTCTGCGAGTTCGTTGTTGCTGCTAAATGGCATCCTTGCGGGTGAGCATGACAGCGCTCTTTAAAGCGAAACGGTTGCCCGCCTGGTTATTGCGTGCGGCCCTGCATATCGGCCAACGCTTAAAGTTAACCCGCTACAGCGCCGAACAAGTAGATTTTCTACGCTAACGACAACGGGCCCAATGCAGGGGAATATCCTGCAGCCATTGTTGTAACATGGCGCGTTGTTCACGTTGCAATAGTTGATGATACCCAGCTAAATCGCCACCACCAGCAAGCTGCTCAGCAAACACCTGCTGTTTGGCCGGATAAGCATGTGCTGTGGCATGCTCACAAAACCACGCTAACTCAGGCACCGCAATATGGCTAAAACCTTCTTGCTGCGCGATATGAAAGCCCTTGGCATCCAAATCGCCAAAGTAGCATAGCGGTTTAGTGCTGCTGCGCCAGCGTTGCAACAATGCCGCCCGACCTTGGCTGTAAGCCACATCGCCGCGGTAAACCACTAACATGGGTGCAGGCGTAGACGGCAACTGAAATTGCTGCAACTGATAAAAGCAATCTAGATTCTCCACCACCACCAACGCCGCATAGTTATCGAGATCTAAGTTGCGTTGGTCGACATCCAAGATCTCCTGCTGCCGAGCCATCAACACCCGCTGCGCCCGCGGCTTGCTACGGACACTCTTATGTTCAGCTTGCCCTTGTTTGGCTTGGGCCAGACTGCTACCGCTAAGGTCCGTACCAAGCGGCGCCAACTGTTGTTGCTGCAGGCGCGTGCTAATGCCCTTGAGCAGCTCTTGGCTGTAGGCAAATTGTGGCTGCTGGGCTGCATGACTAGCAATCAGATCTTGCTCCACACACCATTCAAGCACAGCTTGGTCGGTAGCCCGCACGGTTCGCACCACTCTCAACTGGCGTTGCAATTGCGCCGCAATAGTTTGCAGTAACTTACGCTCACGGGGCTTTAAATCAGACATACGTAGGGCACCATCGACCTAAGCCGCCGCATGCGGCTGATAACGCACAGCGATATCAGCAATCAGATACAGATGGTTAAAACGGCTAGCGGGCTGCTCTTGCCGGTACAACTGAAATAACTGCTGCTCGTGACGAGGCAAACCGTTGTACTCGCCCAACACCTGAAATAACCACACCTCGGGTGGCCATGACAATTGTTGTTGCTGCAAGTAATCAAGCGCAGACAAGGGCTCAGCGTCATGGGCTTGGGTATCTTGGGCCCGCTCACAGACCGCAATAAAGTATTGCATCGCATCTTCTTTGAGCTGCTGCTGACGTGCCTCAACCGCTTGTTGCTTGGCATTCACCTCAATGCTATTGCTATTAGAACTGGCCGTATCCACTTTGGCTTTCAGCGCCAATTCTTTGTATAAGCTATGAATTAACGGCACCAAGGCCGGCTGCTGCTCGCGTTTATCCAGCGCTACCCCCGCACTTGCCAGCACCGGAGCGGCATGGTTCACCAATCTGGGCACCTGAGTACGGTAGGAATAATCGCCGATGGCAAAGCTTGGATGCTCGCGCAAAAAACCCGCCATATTCACCACCAACAAGCTGCGTTCTTGCTGCTCTCGGAAGCGTGTCATCAGCTCAACTAAGCGTTTTTGAACTTCGAGCAAACTGCCATGGTGGGTGTTAATTTGTTGCTGCAGACGGCTCACCAATAGTTTACGCAGCCCCGGATGTCCCTCCGCCAGCTCAATAAACTCATCAAAATCAATCAGCGACAACCCTTCAATAAGACGCTTGATTTGCTGCTGAGCACGACCGTTTTCACGAATTTTATCGCTTAAATTGCTAACGAAACCAAAGTTACTGTTCAAGCGGTGCCATAAACTAAAAATGGCTTCTTCAAATTGTGAGGTTAAATCATAAACCGCCTCTTCTATACGCAGCATCTGGCTATCAACACGTACGCCATCGCCCATACGCTGGGCCTCACGCATGCCTTCTACGTAACCACGAATCGCCACCAGTTTATCGGCCACACCGGCATCAATTTGCCGACGACTTTCGTCAGTCACCAAAGCCGCGACTAATTGCGTTACCGGATGTCGTAATTTAACTTCGGTGCTAGCGTCAGGTTGATACAGAATTCGCGCTGCTATCAAGCGCTTTAAACTGCGCTCGGATACTGCCGCCACGTCAATGCTACCGCGTAAATAACCCTGCATCAGTAGCTTCGCATGGTCGCCTATCAATTTGAGACGCTCTGCTCCTACCTCAAACAAGCTACTCAGCAGCTGTGATTCGCGCTCTTGTCCAGCCATTAGAGTAACTCCACTTGGCTCTGACCTTCATCCAACGGGATGTTTTCTTCATCTTTAATAAAGCGCACCAAATCAAGCAAATAATCAATTTTACCAGTGACGGTAAAATACAACCGATTGGCATGAGGCTGCAGCAAATAACCATGCTCAACCAAGCGCTTAGCCACTTGCTTGGCTTGGGCATCTACCGCATCTGCATTGGAGTTAAAAAACTTATCATTTGCTAGGGCTTGCAGGCGCTGACGCAAACTTGGGTTGTCTTCAGTTTTCACCATCAACTCTTGCAGTTTAATGGTATCGCCAGCCGTCAAAATCGCATCGCTACCCATGGCTTCTTGCACATAGGTTAACCATTCCAACAAAGGCAACATCGAACTCATCACCACACTGAGCTGTTGTTTTAAGTGCTCGCGTGCGGGTTCGTCGATATCGCGATAGGCCAAGAAAAAGACGGTTTGTTCATCATTGGTGGCCACGCGGCGGTTCAGTGGCCGTAAATAATCATCCAAGCCTTCACGCACCTCGTCGCGCTGCAACTTGGTAAAGTAATCTTCGTTGGTGATTGCACAAATGTACTGCCCCGCTAACAAGGCTTCTAGTAAAGGTCCGTGTGGCATTAGGCGGTACCTCCTGTCACCTGATGAGCAGGCTGCAACTGCTGTAACTTTTTCGTAAGCTCAGACACGCGTGGTTTAATCCGCTTTAACTGGCCTTTGTTAGGTTGCTGCGCATGAGGTTCAATCAAATACCTATGCTTAAACAGCAACAACACATCACTTTCAGGGTTAGGAAAGGCCCCCACAATATCAATGTTGTTGTGATTACAGGCATCAAATAACTTTTCAACGTTGTGATATGCCAAGGTACCAATCTCATCGATCGGCCAATGAATGGTCACGTCCGCTTGCGGTGGTCGTAATAGCCGCGTAAAGGCCAATAAGAACTTACATAAAATAAGATAGGCCATACCATGGCTCGACGAATCCGTTAATTGGCGATCATTACGAATCACCACCGGCTCACCATTTTCTATCAGATTTAATTGTAATTTCAATAAGCTTTCGATGGTGTATTCCTGATTCGCTTTCAGTAAATCAGCCACCTCAGTTAAATGTTCAATATATTCCGCAGGTGGTAACAATTCGCCAGAACTATTCCACACCTTGTATTGATAGGTCATTTCTTTAAGCGGCTTCCAAAAGCTTAATTCATCAATAGTTGAACTGATTTTAACTTCGGCTTTATCAATACCATCTAAAGTTAGTTCATCAGTAACCGCTTGGGTTAAGCGCCGGCTGTAATCACTCACGCGTTTATGAATATCGTTAAACACGGTAAAGAATTCAAACAAGCCTTTACCAATGGTTCGACCTTGATCAATGGTTTGCTCTTGTTTGGCTTCCAGCACTTTTAACAATTCAGCTAAGGTAGTAACTTGCGCTTGTAGATCTGGGGCTTCGCCCAACTGCCCTAACGATTGCTCAATAAAGCTCATAAATTGGCTATCGGCATCTTGGCGTAAATCACTTTCTAAGCGTGGAATGCGCTGTTCGAGATCTTTATCAAGCTTCTGCTTATCATCCAACAGCTGGTGAGCTCGCGCCACGTGCTCGCTAACATCGCCGGCATTAAAATCAGTATCAAGCGCAGCTATGGTTGCTACCGGCAAATCCGCCATGCGTTGCACCAAAGCCTGTAAATTCATCACCTGGCGCTCAATTTTCTCCAACTGCTCTTTCACTTCGTTGGCTTGGCGTTGCAGCAGTTGTTTCTGATCACGGTACTTATTTTCGTGCAGCTCTAACTCTGCGCCTACTTCGCGCAGTTGTTGTTTTGCACGTTGCTCAGCAGCCAACCATTGCGGCCTTAGGCCCTGCCAAGTGACCTGCATGAACTGCTGATACTTGGCAAAATGATCTCGTTGAGCCTCGGTATCACGAATATGTTCGCTACGTTGTAAACGCTCCTGCTTCAGCTCGGCTAAGCGTTTCGGGTCCACCCCTTCGTCAGCCAGCTTGGCACTAAAGCTTCGCTCTAAGTCAGCCATTTGCTCAGCCGTTTGTGCCTTGGCGCGCTCGAGTTCGCTGCTTAAATCAGCCACGGCATCGTCAAGGATTTGCAACTGCTCCTGAAATTCCGCCATTTGCTCCAGCGCCAGCGTTTGCTGCTCCGATTCCACCTCAGCTAGGGCCTGCGCTCGCTGCTCTTTAGTTTTATGTAGTTGTTGCTGTAACTGCTCTAACCGCTGCCGCAGTTGCCCTTTACGTTCCTGCTCTATTTGGCGCTGGGTATGCAGTAAGCGTTGCTTGTTGTCGCGGGCAAACTCCACATCTTGGCTACTGCTGCGTAACTGCTGTTGCAACCTATCTAATTGTTGTTGCTGCAATTTCGCATGCTCAACTGCCTTCGCAAAAGCCTTTTCTGTTTCCTGCACCTGTTGCTGGGTGCGCTGCCACTGCTCGCTGGCTTGCTCGAGTTGCTCCTGCAAACGCTCGTCCGTACTGGCGTAATCGGGCAATTCAACGGCGCTTAAATCTAGCTGAATGCCATACAAACTGGTCTGCTCTTGGTGATTGACCTGTTGCGGCGCTAAATCAGTACGCTGCAATAAAGGTTCGGCTAGTACTTTCCCCAAGCTCTGTTGCCAATCATCCACATGCTGCCCTAAAAACTGGCGGAGACTGCCAGGAGCCGGCGCCAACTGCTGTTGCAATTGCTCCACCCGACTCGCAGCTTGAGCACTGCGGCTACGCGCGTCACGCACATCCGCATCAGCGCGCTCGCGCTCACGCAACGCTACATTCAGCTGCTCCTGTTGCTTGGTCACCAATGTTTGCTGCTGATTCAGGCGTTCTTGCGCATCATCTACCCGCGCTTCAGCTATTCGCATCGCCTCGTGCTCGTCGCTGTTAAGCATCGACAAACCCGCTTGAGCTTGCTTAGCCGCCAACTCGCTTTGCAGCGCTTCTAGCTGCGCCTCAAACTGTTCACGCACTCGTTGCAACTCTTGCTGCAACTGCAGACTCTGCTGCTTGGCGGCATCCAGTTGCGCTTGCATCAATTGTTCACGCAAACCCGCTTTAACTTGCATCTGCGCACGTAATTTTTGACTCTTATGCTCTAGCGCATCGCGCAATTTCAGTTTGTGACTATTTAATTGCTGTTCCGCATCTTGGTGCTTTTCCATCAGCAAGTGATAATGCTGCTCTAACTCTTGCAGCTCGGCGCGGCGTTCAGGTAACAACTCCAGCTCACGCCCCAGCCGCTCTACATCTTGCTCGCGATAGTCATCATATTCGCGCTGGGCACTGCTCAAACGCTGTTCAGCTTGATCCAAATCAGCTTGTGCATCACCTTGTTGTTGGCGTAATTGGCCCCGTACTTGCTCGTAATGAGCTTGCGCCTCTGCAAGTTCCCGCTTCAAAAGTTGTAACCGCTGTTCAGCATCTGCCTTCGCTATTTTTTGCTGACTAAAGTCGGTCTCAATCACCTTTTTTAATTGCCATAATGCCGCCACATTATTATTGCGTTCGGCACTTACGCGCTCAATTTCAGCTAGACTCTTTTGCAAGCGTTCAACTTTCATGAACTGCTTCATATCACGCAGCCAGCTTTTAATTTTATCGCCCGTAAACGTATTGGCTGGGCGCTGATAGCCGTCTTCCTCTAATATGGCCGCCAGCATGCTTTTCAGCGTATCCATTTTGCCTTCTTTGGCATGCACCGCAGACACCAGTTTCTCAATATGGCGCAACCTATGATTATCTTGGGCTAGCGCATAACGCGCTGCTAATTGCCGATGTTTTAAACTCTCGCTACGCTGGCTACGGTCATTTTTAATATCGTTAAGAATAATATTGCGGTATTCCGTGGTGGTCGAAATCTTGGCCGACATATCAATCGATAGCCTACGCATAAAGTGCGCCCAATCTTGATATTCTTTAGCCACCACGCCATCGGTTTTTTCTAATAAATAATGCTGGGGATCATAGCCGGCATCCACAAAACGATAATCAATCCCATCGGCGCGCTTAGTTAAAACCACTTGCGCCAAACCATGGCGAGGTCGCTCGTATTCATAAATCACGTAGCTATTTTTGTACGGCAAATAATACTTATCAAAACTTAGCCGAGTGCGCGGCACCACCCGATTAGGAAGCTCACCATAAAAAACCGGAATCATCCGCTGCAACGTGGTTTTACCCGACGCATTGCTACCACAAATATTGGTATGGCCATCCAGTTCCAACTCCACCACACCCGGCAGATGCCCATTAATCATGATTATCTTTAACAGCTTCGCCATCTCGTTTCCGTCAATTATTTTAGTTTTTAAGTAGGGAGTTAAAGTGGAGCTTTAGTAATCGTTGATAACTCGCTGTTTACATCAAAGATGCGGCCACGCACTGATGGCACCCCAAACGACTTCAACCGGGCACTGTGCATCTCTAAATAAGCTTGTGCTGAGGCCTCGTCAGTAAAAGCATAAAGACCGCCCGCTTCACCATTAGCTTGGTTTTCTGTCCAGATCTTCCACAAAAAGCCTGGCTCTTGGGTAATAGATTCTGCCAACTGTTGCATCTGTGCCGCCATCTCAGCACCAAACGGCCCTGCATACGGAAAATCCACCTGCAATATCTTCATCACCAACCTCCACCTTTTATAGCAACAAACCTAGCCATTATTAAACCATGATACCGCGCTTACAACAATTCATTGAGGAACTTGCAGACCCACCTCCGTAGCTGGGTCCGTAGCTGGGGCCGCAAGTTCCTCACGGGTTAGTCAAACAGGCTGAGTTGGTTATCAGGTGGGGTGTTTTTGCGTGAGGGTGAGCGTGAGCCGGTGCGCGAGCGGCGCTCATTGAAGCCGTGGGCGGGGCGTAGGTTGTGTTCTTTGCGTAGCTGGCTCACGTCATTTTTGAGTTGTCGATGGGCCTGCTCAAAGTCGACTAACGGCAGCGGGTAATCGATACCCTGCTGCTGTTTTAGATGCACCGGCATCAGCCAAGGCTCAAACAGCCACATCGCATCGATAGAACGCAGTTCCGGCACCCAGCGACGTACGAATTGTCCTTGTGGATCAAGTTTTTGTGCCTGCATCACCGGGTTATAAATGCGTAGAATCGAATTACCGGCGTGGCCACTTTGCATCTGCACCTGCGGAAAGTGAATCCCTGGCTCGTAGTCCACAAACAGTTGCGCTAACCACTCGGCCACCGGACGCCATGGCAACGACAGTGAATAGGTTGCCGCAGAAACCAACATGGCGCGCATCCGAAAGTTTATCCAGCCGTGCACATGCAAATAACGCATGCAGGCATCCACCATCGGCCAGCCTGTACGGCCATGCTGCCACGCAGCAAAACGCTCGGCATCAAAAGGCCGCGGTAACTTATCCGTGGCCGGCACCAACGCCTGAAACTCCATTCGATGATGGCTTTCAAAGCGCTGAATAAAATAACAATGCCACCATAATCGTTGGCTAAAATCTGCTAGGCTTTTACGCCAATGAATGGGCACGGTTTTGGCACGGCTGCTCTCGGTGGCTTGCACAATTTCTTTCAAACTCAAGCAGCCATAAGCTAAATAAGGGCTCAATCGTGAGCAACTTGAAACCGCCGTCAAAGGTGAACTAATCGAACCTCGATAATGCTCACTACGGCGTGTTAGAAAACTCTCCAATAATGCCAAACCCTCGCGGCGTCCGCCTTGCTGGCGCGATCGCAACAGGTAAGCATCAGTACCTAAATTGGTGGGCAGCAACTCAATCGTCAACGGCCGCAACGAGGTAGATTCCAACCACGCCGGCGGCACAAAAGCGATGTGCTCGGGCAGGGTCTGCTGCGCTTGCTGCATCCAATCAAACCAATGCTCATGAAAGCGACCAACACGGCGCTGTACTGGCCGCACCACCCCAAACTGGGGATATTCATGCCAAGTTAGCTGGTGCCCACGACAAAACCGCCCTACTGCTTGGTCGCGCTTAAAGGTCCATAAATTACCGTGCTCTTGATGACTATGCAGGACAAACTGCGGTAGCACTTGATGTAACTCGCTTAGCGCCTCCAGTACATGCCCGTGAGCTAACCACAATTGCCCGCCCAGCGCCGCCAGCTGCTGCTGCAAATCCACCAAGGCATCACGCACAAACATCCACTGGCGGTTACTGGTATCAGAGAGCTGCCAATAATTCGGCTCAATCACATACAAAGCCAGCACCGGCCCAGCTTTAGCGGCTGCAGCCAACGCCGCATGGTCGACACAACGAAGGTCGCGTTTAAACCAAACCACCTGAACGCTTGTCGACATCTTCATACTGCGCGCGGCACCCAGATCGCATCATCCTGTGCCACCTCTCCAAACACCTGTAATCGATGCGGTGCGTGCACTTTCAAGCCAGCAACCCAAGCCGCACTGTAGGCGTCAACTTTATCGTGGGTGCTGCCAAAACTAATTTGCGGTAGCTGTTGCCACTCGTTTTCTGTGGCTGGCCAACCGCTGTGCTGTGCAATGGCAGCCAATTGCTGCTCAGGCACACCCAGGGCGGTCTTATGCGGAGTTTGCGGGAGTAGTTGCCGAATCGTTGCCTGCGGAAAAACTTCAATCAACGGCGCCAGCTCTGCTAACTGTTCGGCCAACGCAAAACCAGCAAGCATCCACAATTGCATCACATGAGGCATGTTCGCAACGGGCTTTCGAGCGGCCAAGTGCTGCCGCGCTTTGTCCACAATAGCCCTGAATTCTGTGGCCGACGGTGTTTTGTAACAACGAATGCCAGCGTCGGCTAACGCCTGTTCAGCCAACCGAAATGAGAGCTGCTCAGCGCGCGGGCGTAGCGGCGCATCGATACCAATACACGCAATCTGCAACTGGTAATGGTCACACACGGCTTCGATATAAGCGCGCACTTGCTCGGCATAACTTGCCGTATAGGCGTCATCAATAACACGTCTGTTGCCCTGTCCAAACGGAGGTTGTACCGCCAACTGTCGCACCGGCAACGGCACCAACCGCGCCCCTTGCCACTGCGCAAAAACAATCGGAATACGCTTCTGCCGTGAACATGCCACATCCACGCCTACCACCACCGACGCCATCACCTTTCTCCTGCCTAACCTTAAACTTTCATTACTGTCTATTCGGTGGTTCTAGATCATGATGAGCTGCGACAACAAGATGTTATTCAGGTAATCCTTGAAACGTTGGGCTCGTCTCTAAAGCCTTACACCAGGTAGGTTCACTGGCGGTAAAAAGACGAGCTGTAGGTGATAGATTGATGGGCGAATCCAAACACCCAGCAGGAACCATCAACATAGATACACTCGGTTGATTAGGTAAAGCCGAGCCACAGTGTCTGCAGAAGCTCTTGCTGTGTCGGGTATTGGGCAGGGTAAATGAAGTGACTGCCTCAGCTCCAGCAAGCCAGTTTAACGTGGCTGAACTCGCAAAAAGATTAGCGGCATGAGCCGAGCCGGTATCTTTTTGGCAGTAACGGCAGTGACACACATAAAAACTGTCAAATTCGCCCTGAACTTCAAAGGTGACGGCGCCGCATAAACACGACCCTCTATGAGTTGCCATAGTCCTATCCTTTTTTGAGTTACGTTGAGTTACGTTGAGTTAAATTGAGATAACAAACAACTACTCTACTCAAGAATAAGAATTCCGCCACCTTGGATTAGTTCGTTAACCTTTCGGAATGGCGAAACGATGCTTATGTTTTGTTTTGTGCTTTGCTTTAAGCTTTGCCAACTGCTCAGCACTTAGCACTTGCTGAAGCTCAAATTGCGCCTTAAGTTTCTCCTGCTCACGAGTTTTTAATAGCTCAGCTTTTCGTGCAGCAATCTCAGCAGCTAGCGTGGCATCAAACTCCGGCAAACTCAGTAACTGTTCCGTGCTCCGTTTAAGCCACTGGTGTGCTTCCTTCACGCTGTCACGATTCGCCATACGATGCTGCTGCTGGCGTTCTCGTAAATCTTGCAACTGTTGTTTTTGCTCGTCGGTGAGATCAAGTCCGCGCAGCATTCGCAGAGGATGCCTCTCACCACCCGCGCTCCAATGACTCCGCGCAGCTTGTGGCCGCTCAATCGGCTGAGCTTGCGCCGTAAAGACCTGGGCCAGTAACATCGCTGCACCAAAAACTATCAATGTATTACGCATCATAAACCTCTTTTCGTTCGGTTGTTGGTAGACATCCTCACTATAAATGCTCTTACGTAAAGCAACGTTGGCGTCTGTAAAGAAGTGTCAGCACCTCGTCACCTTCAACAAAAATAGCGTAAACTGCACTTAGAAAAACAACTAACGAGGCCGCGCATGTTGCAGGTACTTCTGATCGACGATGATTGTCCTTTAGCTCAGATGCTGACCGAACTACTAAGTTATGAAGGCATGACAGTCACCCATGCCGAAACGGGTCCGCAAGGGCTAGAACTCGCGTTAAGTCAAACACCTTTTGACGTGATACTGCTAGACGTGATGCTGCCGCAGCTTAACGGATTTAGTTTACTCGAGCAGCTGCGGCAACAGTCTCAACTGCCAGTGATTATGCTAACCGCCAAGGGCGATCCTGCCGATCGAGTCCGAGGTTTAAACTCGGGTGCCGACGACTATTTACCTAAGCCATTTACGGATGCAGAACTAATCGCCCGTATTCAATCGGTGACTCGACGCTACCAAGCAAGTCAAACGCAGCACCATGTTGGCGAGCCATGTCATAAACTCAGCTCGGCAAGTTTGCTGTTAGATCAACTGCGTGCCTCAGTCTGCGTAAACCAGCACCCCATCTCGTTAACCGGAACCGAACTAGAGTTACTAAACGAGCTATTAAGCCATCCAGGTGAGGTGCTCAGCAAAGACTATTTGTCGCGGGTTGTCCTAGGTCGGCGTCAATTACCTTACGACCGTAGCCTTGATATGCATATTAGTCAGCTACGTAAAAAATTAAGTCGCCAGATGTCCAAAGTTCCCATTGTTACCCGCCGAGGCCAAGGTTATCTCTGGGCTGAAGCCGTCGAGCAACGACCATGAAATTATTCCATCGTACCTTTTTATGGATCATCGCCACCGTAATTGCTGTCGCTTTGGTTACCGCCGTAATGATGCGCCTCAACGCTGAGCGTACGTTAACGCCTAATGCTGAACAGCGCGCTTACATCAGTGAACAGCAACGCATCATTGAGGCTCGTTTAAGCCAGCGCCCTCAGGCGAACGCAATTGATGAACAACGCCCTCCTCGCATCAACTTTGGTCGTTCACGCGGTTGGGTAACACCTGTTGATGATGAACTAGCAACTGGCCCTACTGTGTTTTTTCGCGCCCGTGGTAAATGGATGGTAGGCCCCATCCACATAACCGCCAATCAACAAGAGTGGGCCGTCTTTATACCGGTGCCGCCAGAACTCGCGCGCCAGCTACAGTTAGCGCATTGGTTAGCGCTATCACCTTGGTGGGCGCTGGCGGTGTTCATGGTGCTGGGCTTATGTGCATTTGTTTTGGCGCGTCAACTATCAGGCCCCATCCTTACCTTAGAGCGACAAGCCCAGCCTATGGCTCAAGGTGATTTTGGTGTAAGAATTGCCGCTGCATTAGTCAATCGCTCGGACGAGGTTGGCGAGCTTGCACAAACGCTTAATCACGTCAGCTTGGCCGCACATGAGGCGCTAACGGCTCAACGACGATTATTGGCTGATGTGTCTCATGAATTTCGCTCACCGCTGGGACGGATAAGCATGGCCGCTGCACTTATGCAACGTAAACAAGGCACCACCGCAGAACTGGACAGAATTCAGCACGAAGTGCAGTTGCTTAATGCTTTGGTAGGCGAATTACTGGAATTATCGCGCGACACCATGGCTGAACCCGTCACTTCCCCATGTTCACTGAGCCAGCTTGTTGCTGAAGCTGCCGAAGCCTACAGCTTGAACGAACGCCAGATTAAAATAACTAGCCACCTACCCTCAGACGATTTAGCCGTGCAAGCCGTTCCGGCATTACTACGCAAAATCATTCATAATCTGATGGACAATGCGGTACGTTACGCTCACACCCAAGTCTGGCTAGAACTCGAACAGAAAGATAATCACGTTACGTTAACTGTGGCGGACGACGGTGATGGCGTTGCAGAGGTCTATGTCGATGACCTTCTTAAACCCTTTTTTCGTCCTGAAGATGCCCGCCAACGCACCTCGGGGGGCGTTGGCTTAGGCCTTGCGATTGTTAAATCAGCTACCACCATGCTTGGCGGAAGTGTTGCTATAAGCCGCGCGCCACAAGGTGGCTTGGCCGTGTGCGTGAATCTCCCCCTCGCTTAACGCTCAGACGTTTGGCCCCCAGAGGCTTGGCTAGCTGAGCGCCCAGTAAGCTTGTGCCAGAGCATTTTACGGGCATCAACCATGGCCATGCCAAACAGTAGCGCTGTGATCCAAAATGCTACTTCGGTGATAACCGCAGCAGCCGTTAGCGCAATAATGCCAATCGTTTCGTCGTCACGTGACTTCTCACCGCCCTATCGGGCGATGCTTCTTACTTCATTAGCCGTTGCTCGATAGTATCGAGGCTTACGCAGCTTCCATAAGCAGAGACGACCGTCCAGCCGCCTTTAATTCCAGAATGCCTTTATCACGGATATTGAAGGCGGCATTTAAGTCGCGATCTATACCCATCGTTCCGCATGAGGGACAATCCCATGAGCGAACCGATAAGGGCATTACTTCCATTTTATGACCGCAACAATGGCAAGTCTTAGAGCTGGCGTACCACTGGTCGAGCTTGACTAGGTATTTGCCTTGCTCTTTCAGTTTGTACTCCAGTTTGTTGACAAAGCTATGCCATGAGGCATCGGCTATGTGTTTTGCCAGTTTACGGTTTTTCATCATATTGGCCGATTTCAATGTCTCAACTATCACCGCTTGGTTTTCGTCAACGAGAGTTCGAGAGAGTTTGTGTTGAAAGTCGGCACGAGCGTTTGCTGCTTTTTCGTGGCATTTAGCAACCAACAAACGAACCTTTGCTCGGTTGGCGCTCCCTTTAGCCTTACGAGACAACTGACGCTGCTTACGTCTGAGATTTTTCTCAGCGCGTTTTACAAATCGAGGGTTGGCAGTCTTTCTGCCGTTTGATTCGATGGTGAAGTGAGACAGCCCCAAATCAACACCTGTAACCTTGCTTATAGTGTGAAGTAATGCAGGCGCTTTAACTCCATCATCCACAAGGATAGAGGCGTAGAATTTGCCAGTTTTACTCAGGCTCACTGTAATGCTTTTAACTGCTCCCGAAATTTCACGATGGATATTTGCCTTTACAGGCTGCATCTTGGGCAACTTAACAGCCCCATCCAGCACTTTTACACCCACACAGTGATAGCTCGACTGTTTGCCGTGCTTGCGTTTAAATTGCGGAAATTTGGCTTTTAACTTCGGGTTGAAGAAGTTGTCAAAGGCTTGATGCAGATTGATAACCGCCTGCTGTAAGGCGATTGAATCATATTGTTTCAACCAGTGGTATTTTCGTGATTTCTTAGCAACTGCAAGCAGCGGTTTTATGTCTTTTTTGGGGTTCAGCGTAACCCTGTGCTTGCGATACATATGAGACTTTAAATGCAGAGCCTTGTTGTACGCGAAACGCACAGCGCCAAACTGAGCTATTAAAAACTCAGCCTGGTCTTGAGTTGGGTAAATGCGTACTTTTGTCGCCCTTAACATTTAAATTATACCACTGTATAAATAACCAGTATTCTCCTGATATGGCTTTGCTTGTCAAGGAAGAAGTTGAGGCTTCGCCTCAATCGCCTTATATCCCCGCCCGATTGGGCGAGGGTTTACGGCGAAATTGCTAATTGCTGCACTAGTTATATGGATGAGATTTGAATCCTTATCCTTAAACTAGTGCATGCGGCCACTCAAGGTAAGTGCTGAGCAGCAGAAACCGTCAAACCAACTTCGGCAAGTTTTGCCGTGGCTTCAGCTTTATTCAGTTACGACACTAAGTGTCGCCACGGCAAGCTATGGTACTATCCTTGAATTGACAGCACAGCCATGCAGCAACATCAGGACGGTTCCATGAAAATTTTACACACCTCAGATTGGCATCTTGGCCGGATCTTTAACCAGCAATCGCTGCTTGAAGATCAGGCCCACATCCTTCAACAAATCATTGCCTGCGCCGTTGCCGAGCAAGTTGATGTGGTGATTGTTGCCGGCGATGTCTATGATCGGGCATTACCGCCAGCTGAGGCTGTCACCCTACTTGACCGTACCTTGAACACCCTGATCAGCGAACATCAGATTCCGGTAGTGATGATTTCAGGGAATCACGATGCGGCGAAACGGCTTGGCTTTGGCGCGAATTTACTCAAACACAGCGGCTTACATCTATTCACCTCGTTTGAACAGTTACTCACACCCGTAACACTGACAACCGACACCGGCGAATTAGTCATTTGGGGAATACCTTATTGCGATCCTGAGCACGTGAATGACTTCTACGGGGTGAAGACAACGGATCATCAAAGCGCCCAAGAGCACGTCACCAACCTGCTTAAGCAACATCTTGCAAACCATCCTAACCAGCAAGCTACTCACGTTGTGGTAAGTCATAGCTTTATTGCCGGAGCAAGTGTGAGCGACTCAGAGCGTCCCCTCAGTATCGGTGGGGCCGAATGCGTTGATGCCAATCTGTTTAAAGATTTTCATTACACCGCCCTTGGCCACCTGCACCAAGCCCAGTATCGTGGCTACCAGCACGTGCGTTATAGCGGCTCGCCGTTAAAATATAGTTTTTCTGAAGTGAACCATAAGAAGAGCGTCACCCTGGTAGAATTTACTGCCGACCAGCAGGCTGATATCAGCCAATACCCACTGAAGCCGTTACGTGATGTACGCATTATCGAAGGCGCTTTTGCTGAGATTCTCGAGCAGGGCAAGAACGACCCCTATCACCAAGATTATGTACAAGTAAAACTCACCGACAAAGAAGCCCTGTTAGACCCCATGGCAAGGTTACGGCAGGTGTATCCCAATATTCTCGATCTCACCAAGCGAGTGCTAGAACGCAGCGACAGCGAGGTCGTCAAGGTGCACAGCAAAGAGCAACTGGCACGCACAGAGTTAGACATCATCGATGACTTTTTTCATGCCATGACCGACGACCATCTCAGTGCTGAACAACGCCAAGTACTGAACGATGTGGTGCAAGACGTGCTTAACAAACAGAAGGAACTGTAACCATGAAGCCTATTTACCTTGAAATGAGCGCCTTCGGCCCCTTTGCTGACACACAGTGCATCCACTTTAATGAGCTTGGCGACAATCCGCTGTTTTTAATTAATGGCCCCACTGGCGCGGGTAAAACCACCCTGCTAGATGCCATGACTTTCGCACTTTTTAACAGCACCACGGGTGACCGCAGCGGTCAAAACATGCGCTGTGATCACGCCCCTAATGACCAAGAAACGTCTGTCGTGCTGATTTTTAGCTGCGGTGCCCACACCTATAAAGTAGAGCGCAGCCCCACCCAAACCGTCAAAGCCAGGCGCGGTGACGGCGAAACTACCCGTGCAGCCAGCGCCACCCTCTGGCGAGTGCAGCCAGATGCCGCCACGCACGATGCCACCCAGTGGCAAACCAGCGAACTGCTAGCCAATAAAGTAAACGATGTCAGCCAACAGGCACAAGCTTTGCTGGGCCTTAATGCCGACCAGTTCCGCCAAGTTGTGGTGCTGCCGCAAGGCCGTTTTCGTGAATTTTTGTTGGCGAAATCAAGCGAACGTGAAAACGTTCTTGAAAGCTTATTTCAAACCCAGCGCTTCAAGCTTATCGAAGAAGCCTTAAGCCAACGCGCCCTTGCCGTTAACCGCGATTACACCACCTTAAAAAACGAGCTTGAGCAACGCTTAAAAGACATGGCACACCCGACCATCGAGGCCGCTCTAGCGCATCTTGATGAATTGCAGCCCCCGTTGGCAGACGCGCAAGCTGAGCATGAGCACGCTAAACAGCAATTCAGCCTAGCGCAAACTCACTACACCCAAGCCGAAGAGCTTAACAAGCGCTTCGTGAACCTTGCCGAGTTACAAAACAAACTCAAACACTTGGCTGAACAGCATAACGAGATGCAGCAACATCAGCAGCAACTCAAAGCCCATGCTCAAGCACTCCATCTGCAACCGTTTTGGCAAACATTTACCCAGAGTAAAGACGCACTCGGCCTTCGTCAGCTGGCATACAACAAAGCGCAAGCACAGGCAGAACAAGCCACGGCAGCGCTTAACCAAACCCAAGCCGAACTCAAAACAGTAGCGGATTACCCAGAACGCATAGAGCACTTGAACCTACGCCTTGATGAGCTCAATCGGTTAGTAGCAACCGTGCAGCAGTTACAGCAGCTAATGGTAAACCTCCAGCAACAAGCCCAAGCGGTAACCCAAGCGAGTACACAGAAGACTGTGGCTGCTGAGAATCTGGCGCAGCTCAAAACCAACCATAACCAAGTAACCAGCGAGCTCACCGCACTTCGCGAACGGATTAAACAGCACACCAACACCGAGGCGCAGCGCACCCAATTAGCGCATCATCAACAGTTGCACGATGAACTTAATAAGCGTCATGCCGAGGTGCTAACCGCCCAGCACGCATGGCTTGCTGCGCAAGCCCCATTATCTGCAGCCCAAGCTGCTACCGAACAAGCCCAACAGGCGCGCGACAGCCTCTTTTTACGCTGGTACCAAGAACAAGCCGCAGCATTGGCGCAAAAACTGCAGCCCGGCCAGCCCTGTCTGGTCTGTGGCAGCACAGAGCACCCGGCTCCAGCCCATCTAGCACGCCAGCAAGACTTGGTCAGCCAAGAACAATTAGATGCCGCTGAAGCTCTCGCCCAGACAAAACGCCGTGCTGAACACCAAGCTCAAACAGCACTTGAACTTGCGGCCAACAACCACACCAAAGCTGAGCAGGCCCGCAACGAAATTGCTAAACGCGTCAGCCAGGTGATTGACACCTTGGCTAAGCCAGTTGCGTGCTCTGCCACTCAACACGCTGCCAGTGAGCCGTCGGCCAACCAGCAGTCTGTTAGCAAGCACTCTGTTAGCAACAAGGCGCCCGCACAAGACACTGAAGAATTACTAGAAGAATTAGCAGCACAGTTACAGTTGGTGCAAACGCAGTTACGCGAGATCGAGCAACGCCAGCATCGCGAGCGCACGCAAGAAACAGAACTTGAGGCCACGCAAGCCAAATTTGTCAACCAGATCGCCCAACAAGAGCAGGCCCTAGCCGAGGCCAATACCCAGCTACAAGATGCCACCCAGGCGCATAGCAACAGCGCAAGCCAGCTCGCCGCCCTCGATAAAGATGGCGAGCTGCGCAAGCGTGAGGTGACGCAAATAACCAATGAACGCCAACAAATTCAGACCGAACGCGACAACTTACGTCTTGCCCACGACAAGGCCCAAACTCAGTTAAAACAAGCTGAAAACCATCACACCACGGCGCAAAGCACCCTCGCCAGCGCTCTCACAGAAGTAACCACAGCAACGCAAACCTTAAACGAAGCCGAACGCCATTGGCACGAAAAACTCAGCGCCTCACCCTTTGCTGACGCCGAGGCTTTTAGCCAAGCCCTACTAGATCAAGCAACCGCCGACACACTGCAACAGCAGGTGGAGACCTATAAAAACCATGTAACCCAAGTGCAAACGGGCATCGACTCCGAAACCAAAGCCATCGGCAACCAGGCCAAGCCTGATCTCGCTCAACTTGCTGAACAACGCTCTCAGGCCGCAACGCTCGAGCATGAAAAACTGCACGCTTGGCAGAGCTTGTATACCGAGCACAAGCAGCTCAAAGACAACATCGATAAGTACCAAAGACGCGCCGCGCAAAGCGCCGATTTAGAACGCAATTACGCCGTACTAGGACGCCTCGCACAAACCTTAGCCGGCAACAACAACAGCCGCATCAGCCTGAATCGCTTTGTTTTGGCTATCTTATTGGATGATGTACTCCACGAAGCCTCGCAGCGCTTAGCACAAATGACCCAAGGGCGTTATCAACTCGTCCGTCGACGTGAAGGAGGCGACGCCCGCAGTCACGGTGGCCTTGAGCTAATGATCGACGATAGCCACACCGGCAAACAGCGCGAGGTCAATACCCTCTCGGGCGGCGAGAGTTTTATGGCCGCCCTCGCCCTAGCATTGGGCCTATCCGATGTAGTACAAAGCTACGCCGGTGGCATAAAAATCGATACCCTGTTTATTGACGAAGGCTTTGGCAGCCTCGATAGCGAAGCACTCGACCAAGCCATCAACGTCCTCGCTCACCTACGCGATAACGGCCGCACCATCGGCATCATCTCGCACGTAAGCGAGCTCAAACAGCGGATCACCAAACGTATTGATGTGGTGCGAGGTATTGGCGGAAGTTCGTTGCGGGTGGGATTGTAATCCCACCCAGTTTGATACGCGATTACTGTTGCTATTCAAGCGTTCGTTAGGAGAGCATTTTCGACATGTTATAAAACCTTTCATCTTCACTATCGACAACAAAACCTGACCTAACATAAAGCTTGTAAGCTGGACTAATTCTAAACACCCGTAATTTAAGACGATTTGTACCCGAATTAATTGCTAAACGTTCACATTCAGCGAGGGCTGCTGCTCCAAACCCTTTATTTTGATGATGATGGCTAACCTGTAAATCACGGACATAGCAGCTATCATTATCAAATGCTAATCGTATTGCACCGACAACTTCACCTTTCAACAATAGGTCGAAATTGACCAAATCACGGATTTGTTCTTCAATTTTTGAACAATCCCAATCAACAGCATAGTGCTCGTAATATGAGCGCATATTTTCATAAGTCATCAGAGCTGAAGCTGATAAATTTTCTGTTCGCTGAAATGAAATCATGGAATCTTCTATCGCTCGCGTAAAGCGCGCCAACTTGAGAGCGTCTCAGGCTCCGAATGAAGAGGCTTGCTATGTGTTTGAGTAGTAAACAATTGAGCTACCCTCGTTTAATTAAAACCTAAACAGCTAGTTTCCACTGTCGATCAATTTCCTCAAGTAAAATTTCCTGTGCAGCCTGCTCGGCCTCGTAGTTGGCGAGTAAATCCAAGAAATAACTGACCGAATTATTTTGCTTAATACTTTCCATGTATAACGACCGTAATGCAGCATCTGTTGTACGTGGAATATCTGACTGGCCTTTCTCATAACGAGCAATTGTTTGCTCAGAAACACCAAACCGTTTGCCCAAAATACGTTGTGAAAGGTTTAGTTCAATTCGTAAGAATTTAAATTCGGCATTGGTTAGCGGCATCGCTTTACTCGCTATTATTCTAGCCAAGACGCGATGGAGCCCCTCTAAATCATCGATACTGGTATATTCTTCATCATCAATCACATCAATCGAATAGCCATTTTTCAGGTACACATTAGGCAAACCGCTTTCAATGTAATGGTACATGGTCATCTCCTACTCTACCCAAACTGTAACAAGTACCGAACTCGGTGAATCTTGATGATTTTTAAGCACTACCGTCAACTCGATTATTTTCCCCGCGGCAACGCCTCGCTCAAGCATTCGTTGTTTCACATGCCAACTCCAGCGAATTCTAGAAGTATAGTTCTCCGCAAGATCATTAACGATGTAACGCGCCGTCATCTCAGTTAGAGGGAATTCGACAATTCCCTTTGGAGTGTTCTCGTCCATGAGTCACCTATCATTTTGATAGGAAATTTTGAGCTGGAACTTAGAAAATGTCAAGCGGGTGTTGGCTGACAGTTCGAAAGTGTTACAGCGTATGGGTAATTATGAGTTTGAGCAGGGGCAATGGCAAAATGCCAATCATTACTATATGAATAGCATTCTCCTGCTACGGGAACATTTGAGTGATATTCTGAAACACCAGCATGAGCAGGCTGGCGAGGTTATTATTTGCCTGTCAATTGCGGTGCAGAATTTGTCTGAGACATATCATCGTCAAAATCGCGTGAATTGCGGCATTTCTCTGTTAAGTAGGACATTACATCATTTTCAGCAGCTACAGAATACGCTTTCGTCAGATCATCCGGCCGCTATAGCTCTGCTTCGCGAAGCCTGCAAGTTGCGCCTGCTTATGTTTATGCACAAGAGTATTGAGGATCAAGCCACCTCCATAGGTGGCCCGATCCTGAGCAGTTAAGTTTCGGTGACTCCGGTTAAAAAGCCGCTTTAAAAATAGCAACAACGTCTTCGTGACTGGGTTGAATTGGATTAGTCAGGCCACAAGCGTCTTTCATCGCATTGTCTGCCAATGTACTAAAGTCCTCTTCTTTTGCCCCCAGTTCTTCCAGGCCAGCCGGAATATTAACGCTTTGAGACAGTTCGACAATGGCGGCAATAGCAGCGTCAGCACCTTCTTTGTCTGTTAATCCCTGTACTTCTGCGCCCAGTGCTTTACCAATGTCTTTCAGGCGGGGTGCGACAACCTGACTGTTGTAGCGTTGCACATGAGGCAATAAAACCGCGTTGCAGACACCGTGCGGCAAGTCGTAGAATCCGCCGAGTTGATGCGCCATGGCATGTACATAACCCAGAGATGCATTGTTAAATGCCATACCCGCCAGGAACTGTGCGTAAGCCATTTGTTCACGAGCTTCCATATTCGTTCCGTTATGAACCGCTTCGTGAAGATTGTCCCGGATAATCTCTATGGCTTTTATGGCACAGGCATCGGTAATCGGCGTAGCATCGGTAGATACAAAGGCTTCAACGGCATGGGTCAGAGCATCCATACCCGTTGCTGCAGTCAAG
Source organism: Pseudidiomarina sp. WS423 (assembly GCF_050750165.1). Classification (NCBI taxonomy): domain Bacteria; kingdom Pseudomonadati; phylum Pseudomonadota; class Gammaproteobacteria; order Alteromonadales; family Idiomarinaceae; genus Pseudidiomarina; species Pseudidiomarina sp. WS423. The sequence continues at coordinate 23,996 of NZ_JBOJLN010000020.1, forward strand.
TTGGCAGGCATGCCGACCATTAACCTCGGATCGTTAACAGACAGAATAGGTGTCACGTTTTGGTCGACAATTGCCATTTTAATATGGCGTTCCGGGTCGGTAATGATGCAGAAACGGGTCATTTCAGACGCTGTGCCTGCGGTGGTATTAATACTAATGAGTGGCAGTTGTGGCAACCAGGGCTATGCCTTTGGCGCAGTCGTGAGCTGAACCTCCACCTAGTGAAATAACACAATCGCATTGATGCTTCTGCAGAACATCTAGCCCGGCTTTAACGTTCGTCACTGTCGGGTTGGGTTGTACGCCATCGTAAACCAGACTTTCTATTCCATGCTCTTTGAGCAGGGCTTCGATTTCGGCAGTAACGCCCAGTTTGGTCATGCCGGGGTCGGTGACTATCAAGGCTTTTTTAAAGCCATAGTTATCAATTTGCGTGGCCGCATCTTTAAGGGCATTCTCGCCGATAATATTGACCGCTGGAATATAAAAAGTACTGCTCATGGCATTAGCCTTTTCTGTCAGTGAATTTATATTCTATTATTGTATTCCTTTGTTTCGCTGAATACAATGATTTGGCGTAAAGATAAAATCAGCACACCAGAGAGTCTACATATAGCCCTGCTACCATAGGTAGTAGCGGGGCTATATCCATTGTTTAGATAATAAAGGTCGACAATATCTTAAAAGTCCCAGCGCACACTGGCACTGATATTACGTGGTTCGCCATAAGAACCGTAGTTGTACACGCCGACACTTTCAAAGTAATTCTTATCAAAAAGGTTGTTAATATTTAATGACGCAGTAAGGCTGTCAGAGATTTGATAGCGGGCAAACAGGTCGGCAACCGTATAACTTTCCTGACGGGGAATTTCACCATTAGGGCCCACACCTTGGTTTCTTGAAGGAAATACTTCACTCTGCCAGCGAAGTCCGCCACCCAGAGTGAATCCCGGCAAATTCTCTGCAAAGCTATAAGAACTGGTTATTCTTACCATATCTTCCGGCGCCTGTCGGCTGACTTTTTCACCTTCATTGTTGCGGGCTACCCGGTGTGTATAACCGGCGTAAACTTGAAGTCCGGTCATAAGTTCACCTGAGAGTTCAGCTTCATAACCTTTTGTTTCTACGCCGTCTTCAGCTTTATAGCGTTGTTCTGGCTGACCGTTAACAATAACTTCAATATCCGGAATAGCGACATTCTTTTGTTTAACCTGAAATACAGCGGTTGAAAAATTCAGTCGTTGGTTAAAGAATTCACCTTTTAGACCTATTTCATAGTTTTCGCCGTGCACTGGGTCAAGCAAATTACCATTCCGATCTTTTTGAGTTTGAATGTTGTAGATATCGGTCAGGCTTGCGTAGGTAGAGAAATGTCGTAAACAATGCCTGCGTATGGGGTAATAACACCCGAGTCAGATTCATCCACCGCGATGATAGGGGAGCTCATAGCCTCGGGAGTGTAGTTGTACTCTTCATGCGACCATGAACTGGTGCGAAGTCCTACAATTAGTGACAAAGGCTCCGCTACGTCAAATTGCGCACCACTGTAAAATCCACTTTGTTTGGTTTCCCAGCCCCAGATATAGTCAGATGCCGATGCAAATTCTGGTTCAGGGACAGAATCCCATTCGTAAAAGCTCCACGGCTCAATTGCTGAAAGCGAAGGTCGTCTGCTTCGGTCATTTTCTTCAAGGTTACTGTTCCAGCCAACAACCATTTGATGTTGGCGTCCTAAAAGCTCAAACGGACCACTTAGCCTAAAGTCCAGGGTATACTGATTCCAGTCACCTCTGGTCGAGCTGGGGCTGGCTCCAAGTCCGAGGCCAGTGTCCCGATCAAGAAATCCGGTTACATACACAAATATCACGCCCCAGGCTTCGGGACTAAATCAGGGCCCCTGGGCACGTCTGGAAAATGCTGTTCGCCAGCTGGCTCGCAGCGGGCAGGACGTCTATGTCGTTACCGGCCCTTTGCATGAATGGCACTTCGCATCTTTACCCGGAACAACCGTAAGCAATGGTAGAGCCAAAATGTCGGTATATTTTTAGGTTTGGCTGAAGCTAAAAGCTCACTTATGTAGAAAAATTTCGACATGAAAACTCAGGTTTTTTCGTGCGGATAAAAATTTTGGTAATGGGCAAAGGTCATATTTTTAATATTACTATGTGTCAAAGAATGGCACTAATCGTCAAAAAAAGACCTAAAAAAGTACATCTAAAAACCTTAAAAATACTAGTAAGCACATGAAAGGTATAATGAAAACAATTAACCCCGAATGGCTGTGTCGCCCTCCGGAGGCAGAGGTCACAGGTTCGACTCCTGTCGGGTGCGCCATTTTTAATGGTTCGTAGAGAAGTAGTATTTACTAACTAAATATTTTATGGGACCACATTGGGGCCAGTTTTTCATACCTTATCAAGCTATCTATCATCAGCGCTTTTTCAACGGTGGCTGAAGATTTTTATATTTTGTTGAATCAGAACTTCTCTGCCGCACTCACCACAAAACACGACAGACTATATTCCGATGCTTGGCCTTACCGAGCACCCGATAACACACAAATCATGATCCCCATGCGAATAATCAATAATTGTCATGTGAACATCGCCGGTACAATAAATGTCTACAAGGAGTTGTATCAAAAAGCCATTCAACGCGGCTTTGTGAACAAAACAAATGAGGATGAACAAAAATTTTATAACTTTATCTGTCACACCGAGATCCAGCATCTATCAGACATCCTCTATCAAGACGCACCAATCCCGGATAATTTTTTTGATTTAAAGCGTCTTTTATTCGAGCGCACTCTAAACCGCAAATAACAGCAGTCTGATCAGCCGTTGCCAGCAGAAAAGATCAATTTGTGCAGCACCGCCATCTGGTGGCGCTGCACCGAATTGCCCGCCCTGCTGGTAAGCACTGATCACCTCTGCCGGAATCCAGTGACCAGACTGCTGGCGATTTCTTTCAAAACAGCTCAGCTCAAACATTCAGCATTAGCAACAAAATCCCCATCAGCAACATCTGAGTTTTGTCGTGCGAGGCAGGGCTTTGGATTCAAAAGCCATTTACTTTTATCATCTGATTTCTTCGGAACAACACCACCAATAGCCAAATATAAAAAAGCCAAACTAAACCCAACTGTCTTAGCCAAATTTATATAAAAAGATCTTGGGGATTCAACCAAGGTGTATT
>NZ_JBOJLN010000021.1:0-24214 GCF_050750165.1 Pseudidiomarina sp. WS423
TGGCAAGCCCCCGATACAGTAGACGCCTGATAGCGTTACACTAAACGAAAATCTACAGGTGTTGGTAATGAGCGGATGTGGGTGCGAAGTTGAAATAAAAGACCAGTCTCAACGACAGGTTTTGTATTGGCTTTTGGGAATAAACGCGACAATGTTTGTTATAGAAATGGGGATCGGGTTGCTTGCTGATTCAACCGCATTAATAGCCGATTCACTTGATATGCTCGCCGACGCAGTTGTCTATGGTGTTGCCCTTTATGCTATTGGTAAATCGCTATTGCACAAAGCCAATGCGGCTAGAATTAGCGGCTTTTTTCAGATGGCACTGGGTGTGTTGATTATCATTGATATTGTAAGACGGTCAATTTACGGTAGCGAACCTGTATCGGGACTAATGATGGCTATGGGGGCAGTTGCACTGGTTGCTAATGTCATTTGTCTTGTGATCATACGCAAACAAAGAAATGAAGAAGTGCATATGCGGGCAAGCTGGATATTTTCAGCCAACGATGTGATTGCCAACTTAGGTGTTATCTTTGCTGGCGTTTTGGTGTTTTGGCTCGATTCTCGATGGCCTGATCTGGTTATCGGTGTGATAGTTTCGTGCGTTGTGTTGCGCGGGGCAAAAATGATCCTCGAAGATGCTGGAAATGAAAGACAGCGAGCGCTTAATGCGCAAAGTTGATAAGAAAATGCCAATTTTTAATTGCACATCAAAACTGCGTAGGTTGGCATGGCTACTTATTACTTTGCTCATGTGTCAATCGGGCTTTTCGTTCGCCGCTCAATGCGATGACTACCCTGCGGAGGTATCGTCAGTCCCTGAACAATCAAAGTCGATAGGCACTTATGATGTTCCCGAAAAAAATGTAAATGCTGGTGATAATACGTCGAGTGAAGAGTCTAAGTGTTTCCATTGTGTGCTGTGTCAATGTGGACAGATTAAGTTTCTGGCACAACACCCAATAAATGACGTATCTAAACCGTTATATACCAATCAATACAGTTATTCCCGCAACGTCACTGACGGCCTAGTCGAAGGCCTTTTGCGCCCACCTCAACATTAATCCATTCCCTCCTATATGTTTGCATGGGTGCTTTCCATGTATGTCGTTATATTATGAACAAAAGGTTCTTTTATGAGTTCTTCACGCCCATTGGGCATAAAAAAAGCTAGCTCAGCGTATCTGAAATTGATATCTGCTGCACTGGTAACCATGAGCATATCTGTTCAATCTGCCAATGCGCAAAATTCTTCAATCACGCTTGAAAATGCGCTCAAACGCACATTATCAAACAACCCAGATTTAGTTGTGTTCGAATTTAAATCTTCGGCTTTGGATGGTGAATCAAAAATGGCCAGCTTACGACCTGAAATGTCTGTTGGGGTTGAAGTTGAAAATGTGTTGGGAACAGGCGAAGTGTCTGGTATCAAAGATGCCGAATTGACACTGACCTTATCGTCGGTCATCGAGCTTGGAGATAAAGTCAGCGGCCGAATGAATGTGGTGAGTTCAAAAAAAGCACAACTGCTTACACAACGGCGCATTCGTACGCTGGACATCTTGGGTGAAACAACTCGACGATATATCAATGTCATTGTCCAACAAGCGTTGCACAAGACTGAGCAACGAGCTGAAATGCTGGCTCGCACAATGCTTCAGACAGTCTCTGCACGGGTTGAAGCGGGGGCTTCTTCACCACTTGAGAAAAAACGTGCAGAGTCAGCGTTGTCGCAGGCGCGTTTGTCGTTATTGATAAGTGAACAAAAACTCAATGAGTATAAACGCGACCTGGCCATCATGTGGGGTGACACTAACGCTGCGTTTGCGGAAGTTGAAGGGACACTGTTATCGTTTCCAAATTCACTATCACTTGAACATATGCTTTCACAGCTTCAAAGCAATCCACACGTTCTGCTTTATGCTGATAACTATCGGGTACAAGAGGCCAGATTGAGAGTGGTTCAGGCCAGTCAGCAGTTCGACATTGCGTGGGAAGCCGGTATCCGAAGAATGCAGGGAATTGATGACACAGCGTTAGTCGCCAGTATTTCGGTGCCGTTAAATACCACGCCGCGGAATCTAGGTGAATACGAACAACAGCGCGCATTGCTTGACAGTATAGACTATCAAAAACAAGCGAAAATTCGTGAACTCACTCGCCAATTAAATCAAGTCATTAGCGCAAAAGACCAAGCCTTGCTCACTGTTACGACCCTTCAAGACAATGTCGTCCCAACATTGGAATCTGCATTGAAATTGGCGCGGGATGGCTATGAAAGTGGTCGCTACAACTACATAGAGTGGGTGACAACGCAACAGCAACTCATAGATATGCAACGAACTATGATAAAAGCCGCAGGCTTAGTTCACCTTCGAAGCGCAGATCTAGAGGCACTTACGGGAATTCCCGTGTTTTCTGACTCTCCCTCGACGTCTGCTCAATCATCACAATGAATAGAGAAAAAATAATGAATAAATCACAATTTACATTAGTTACTAGCGCACGTGACTTGCTTGGCACGTTAGTCATGCTAGTTACTTTACTGTTTGCTTCTGTCGCCCTGGCTGATGATGACGATGAGGAAGCCGAAGAAAGACCCGAGTACGTAGTGTTATCTCAAGAACGGATGCTTGAACACGATATCGTGACTGCATCGGCCGCATCAGGAACATTATCGCTCACAACCAGAACCTTTGGGCGGATAGTTCATGATCCTGCGTCACTGAGTCATATTCGTGCCCGCTTCGACGGTGTTGTAAAACGTATCATGGTGAATATTGGAGATAAAGTAGAAAAAGGTGACACACTGGCAATCATTGAGTCAAACGAGAGTTTAAATCAATACTCAATCACCTCACCGATGTCTGGAAAAATCATAGCTAGACACGCCAATGATGGTGAGCTCACCAACGGTCAAGTACTGCTTTCTGTTGCTAATTACTCTCGCGCAATTGCTCAATTGGCTATTTTCCCCAAACAACGTACTCGTATTGCCGCTGATATGGAAGTCACTTTAAGGCTTGAGGAATTGCAGCAACAATCAAGTATAAGCCACATTACGTCCTCACCTGATGACAAACCTTATTCTATCGCGTTTGTGAACGTTGATAATGGCAGTGGTTATTGGCCTTTAGGCGCTATGGTAGAGGGTTATATTCAGATTGGGTTCCAAGAAGTCAATCTGGCTCTCCCCAAAAGTTCAATACAAGAGTTAGATGGGCAAACCATTGTTTTTGTCAAAGAAGGGGAGCGATTTTACCCCCGCCAAGTAAAGCTTGGGAACACGGACAACCGTTTAGTAGAGATTGTGAAGGGCGTTCAAATAGGCCAGCAAGTCGTTGTAGAAAATAGCTATCTACTAAAAGCTGATTTATTAAAAATGGAGGCGGGCGATGATGACTAATTACCTGCGCATTTATTGTCAAAAGCAAAGCCAAGTCCATAAAAACGGTGAGGTGAGAACATGATAGCACCAATACTCCGTCTATCCATTGAGCGACGTGGTGTCATGATGTTGTTCGCCTTGTTTGTCGCCTTTTTTGGTATGTACAGTTACAAACAATTGCCGATTGATGCTGTGCCTGATATCACCAACGTGCAAGTGCAGATAAATACCGCAACCCCAGGTTACTCGCCTTTGGAGACTGAACAACGCATAACGTTTATAGTTGAAACCTCGCTGGCCGGTTTGCCTAATTTATCGTATACCCGCTCGATATCACGCTATGGTTTGTCGCAAGTCACAGTCGTGTTTAAAGAGGGCACTGATTTATATTTCGCACGAAATCTCGTCAACGAGCGTCTCACCGCCATCGCGGCGCAATTGCCAACAGGGTTAACCCCTGAAATGGGCCCTATCGCCACAGGCTTGGGTGAAATTTACATGTACTCGTTAAGTGCTGAGCCTCAGGCGCGACAGGACAACGGTCAACCGTATGATGCTATGGCATTAAGGGAGATCCATGATTGGGTAGTTAAGCCCCAATTGTCGCTTGTTGAGGGGGTGACCGAGGTTTATGCGATAGGCGGATTTGAAAAGCAATATCATGTGAATCCTAATCCAGTCGCAATGATAAACTTTGGGATAAGTACAGGTGACCTTCTCAGTGCGCTAGAACGCAACAATGCGAATCAAGGCGCTGGTTTTGTAGAACAAAATGGGCAACAAGTACTGATCAGATCGGAAGCCCAACTGAGGGGCATCGACGATATCGGCCAAGTGGTTGTTAAGATCATTGATGGCGTACCGGTAAAAATTCAAGACATCGCCCAAATCAACCTCGGTAAAGAGCTGCGCTCTGGAGCCGGCACGTTAAATGGCCAAGAAACAGTGATTGGCACGACAATGATGTTAGTGGGAGAAAACTCTCGTACGGTCGCCAAAGCTGTGGACAGTAAGCTCGAAACCATTAAAACAAGCTTACCCGAGGGCGTTATCCTTGAAGCGGTTTACGATAGAACAAGCCTCGTTGACAAAACCATCGACACAGTACAGAAAAACCTCGTCGAGGGCGCTTTACTTGTCATCGTTGTGCTATTCGTTTTGCTTGGGAATGTGCGAGCTGCACTTATTACAGCCGCTGTAATCCCCCTGGCAATGCTTGCCACGATATCGGGTATGGTCAAAACCGATGTGTCTGCTAACTTAATGAGTTTAGGCGCACTGGATTTTGGCTTGATTGTCGATGGCGCAGTTATCATTGTTGAAAACTGTATCAGGCGATTATCCGAATCCCAGAAGCAAAACGGCGCAACTCTACCGCTCAAAGAAAGACTGAATGTTGTATATGAAGCCACTAATGAAGTCATACGTCCCAGTTTGTTTGGTGTATTGATCATTACCATTGTTTATATCCCCTTGTTCACGCTCACTGGCGTCGAAGGTAAAATGTTCCACCCCATGGCAGCGACCGTGATAATGGCTTTGCTTGCCGCAATGGTATTTTGTTTTACCGTAGTGCCTGCGGCGATAGCGATTTTCATGAGAGGTAAAATTAGCGAAAAAGAAAACCCAATTATTATTGGTGCAAAGGCAGTGTATCGTTCTATTTTAATGGGCGCGCTGCGTTTTAGATGGCTAGTAGTAGTAGGTGCGAGTGCTTTGGTTATCGGCAGTCTATGGATGGGCAGCAAATTAGGCTCGGAGTTTATTCCTCAGCTCAATGAAGGTGATATCTTAGTACAGGCGATACGCATCCCTGGGACTGGGGTAGAACAAGCGGTTGAAATGCAAAAAGCACTTGAAGCGAAACTTATGCAGTATGAGCAAGTTCAGACGGTATTCGGTCGCACGGGTACGGGTGAGGTCGCTACCGATCCTATGCCGCCCAACATTACTGATACGTTTGTTATTTTGAAGCCTAGGGAACAATGGCCCGATCCATCAATGACTAAAGCCGAGCTAGTCGAAACGTTTGAAGAGGACTTGTTTACCTTGCCCGGCAATAATTATGAATTTACCCAACCTATTCAAATGCGGTTTAATGAATTGATCAGTGGGGTAAGGGCAGATTTGGGCATAAAACTATTTGGGGATGACTTAGATACCCTCTTTGCATCTGCTTCTGACATTTTGTCCGTTATTTCAACGATTGAAGGGGCTGATGACGCGAGGCTTGAGCAGGTAGAAGGCATTCCAATCTTCACCGTCACACCAAAGCCTAATCAATTGGCACGCTTTGGTTTGGATATAGCCGACTTGCAGTTATGGCTCAATGCTGCGACAGGTGGAAAAACCGCTGGAATGATTTTTGAAGGCGACAGACGCTTTGAAATTGTCGTGCGATATGCCGACGACATTCGAAATGAACTCACTCAGCTTGAGAGCGTTCCCATAGTCACGCCCTCTGGTGAGCATGTACCAATAAGCGAATTAGCCACACTTGCATTTAAAGAAGTACCTAGCCAAATAAGCCGGGAGAATGGCAAACGTAGTATTGTTGTCACAGCAAATGTGCGTGACAGAGATATTGGCACTTTTGTTGAAGAAGCTCAGGCGAGAATTAATGATGAAGTAGATTTACCTGCTGGTTATTGGCTCGACTATGGTGGAACCTTTGAGCAGCTCGAAAGTGCGAGTCAACGATTGACGATTGTGGTACCGGTTACGTTGTTTGTGATTTTGACAATGCTGGTAATTGCGTTTGGTTCTATACGCGATGCGTTGATTATCTTCACAGGTATCCCTTTGGCATTAACAGGCGGTGTAATGTCTCTTTGGTTAAGGGATATGCCTTTATCCATATCCGCGTCGGTAGGATTTATCGCGTTGTCTGGGATTGCCGTATTAAACGGATTGGTAATGCTGTCCTTCATCAAGCAACGTTTGCTAGAAACCGGAGAATTAGTGAATAGCATTGTTGAAGGGGCACTTATTCGTTTGCGTCCGGTATTAATGACAGCACTAGTGGCAAGCCTTGGATTTGTGCCCATGGCGCTCAATACGGGCATAGGTGCAGAGGTGCAACGGCCTTTGGCCACGGTGGTCATCGGCGGGATAATATCGTCAACCTTGCTAACACTGGTAGTGCTGCCTGTACTCTATCGACTCGTGCATAGTAAAGGGGATCAGTAGTGTTCTTGGGCATTTATTCGTAAATGCCCAAGTTTTACCTGAACGATTTTTAGGTACCTATTGACTCTTTATTAAGTATAGACTTTACAATCATATTCTTAACGTCATGTACGATAAGGATAGATATGGTTTCGCTTATTTTAATTAGTAGTTTTTTGGCGCTAGCCGTCCTCGGTAGAAGCTTTGTTCAATATAAGAGAAATGGTGATTTTGGTATAAGAGCAGCATCTATAAACGCACCATTAATAGAAATTGTACCAGGGGCTATATTCGTGGTTACGTTTTGCTTTGCATTTGGTCTAGTTCTTTTTGGTTACTTAGGACGTGCGCCCCTACTATTTGTTCCTTCAATTCCATTTCAGCTTCTCGGCTCTTTGATTGGCGCCTGCGGAATTGCTGTAACTTTGTTGTCTCAAATTCAAATGGGGGGATTACCGTACCACAACATTGTTCAAGTGGAGTCGTATCATGAGCAAATCCTGTGGCGGTGATGCAACGTCCGCAGCGGATACCGATATACAGGCCTCCTCCGAGGCGCCAGGGAGATGGGTCAGTGTTTATGCCGAGCCGGATGGATCTGACTGACACTGCGGCTGCATGAGTACGTGGAGAAGGAATCCTTCAACCACCCCTACACCTTTGTGGCGGCACAGACCGGCCTGGACGAGTGGATAGCCACCATCCCGAAGGGCCAAGGACAATAACCGTGAAGGGCGCGGTTACTCCTTCGAGGTGATGCGGGCACGAATGCTCTACACCACGAAGCACAAGAAGAAGGCACCGACTGCGAAGGTCTCTCCTTTCTACAAGAAAACCATCGGTTACGGACTGCCGGACTTCGCAGAGGAACTCAACTACGGAGTCGATCTATCAACCATCTGAGGATAGCTGTGCCGGTACCGCATTAAACACAGCTTCAATTAAGCTCGCATCCGTTTTACCTGAGTATTTGCCAAAATCACGCTGATAACCAGAAATAAGGTCGCGTTGCACCTTAGTTACAGCTTCAATACGTTCTAAAATACTACGCTGGGAATTGGCATACCAAGTACTAACAGCCTCGGGCATGCCGCCGGTAAAGTAATAGTCGGTTAGTTTATCAAACAGCTGTGTATGCGCAGCTGGATTGTTCATCTGTGCGTCATAAGCTTTGACCAAGGCGGGCTCATTGCCGGCAGCAAGAAACTCTCGAAATGATAACGGCCGCAGATAGTAATGCTCAACTTTCCCAACCGGAAAACTATTCAGTAAACCAATGTTCGAGCCACTAGACACCACGTACATATGCGGTGCTTGTTCGGCAAAATACTTAAGCGACGTCACCGCCCGTTGGCATTCGCCAATTTCATCTAAAATAAGTAAATCGGTTTTTGGGTTGAATGGCTTGCCCGCTAATAATTCGATGTTCGTCAAAACGTCAGTGGGTGTTAATGAACCTGCAAACGCCTCAGCCATAGCTGGCGACTCAAGAAAGTCGATGCGCAGCACATTTGCAAAGGTCTGACCAAAAAGTTGCTGCAGCAAATAGACATTAGCGAACGCGCGCCAACAACTTGTCCAGCTCGTTGGCAAAGGCCATACGATCACGCTGATGCAGGGGCGGTGGCCCGCCGGTGTGTTCGCCGCTACTGCGCATGGTGTCCATAAAGTCACGCATGTTCAGGCGACTGCCAATGTTGGCGGTGGTAAACAACTCGCCACGTGGGCTAAGCGCCTGGCCGCCTTTTTTAATCACGTCTGCCGCTAGCGGAATATCGGCAGTAATAACAATGTCGCCAGCCTCACAGCTTTGCGCAATAAAATCATCAGCCACATCAAAACCAGACTCAACCTGCTTGGTTTTTATCCATTTTGACGGCGGCACACGTAGCATTTGGTTTGCTACGAGTATCAGCTCAAGCTGCTTGCGCTCGGCCGCTCGGTACAAAATGTCTTTAATAACCGTCGGACACGCATCCGCGTCCACCCATATTTTCATGTACAACCTCTTAATCCTGAGCCATTAAGCCACAGTTGGAATAATCTTACGCAAGCGCTCTATGTCGCCATCTCCCACACCAAAGCGCGCCATATACTTCGGCCACTGCGTAACTAGCTCACGCACTTGGTTGACAATAGCTTTGGCCTTGAACTCTTGCAAACCAAACCTATTAGCTTGCGAAAGCACATTCTCAACCGAACCACGTCGCCCCAAGCCACCTATACCAAGCCCATGCAACTTAGAAGCGCTATTGGGCAATACGTCATAGGCCGGTGCCAAATGCCATGCCGGCTCGTGCCGCCCAGCGGCAATAGGCCGCAACCAAGCATGATTGCGCGCATGATCGTCGGTATTACCAATAAACACGTTGAACGCCATTCGCATAAACAGCTCGTGGGCATCAGTGGCCACCGCGCTATGCAAGCGAAGCAATTCAGCCAGCTGCCCGTAACTATAGCCTGCCGCTAAGCTACGCTCACTCACCGCGCCTTCCAGCAGCAAGCTATTTGCACTTATAAAGTGGTGGCTAACGCGCTGATTGGCACGGTCGAAGCGCTTAACTAACAAGACATCTTCGCTAGCACCAATGCCTTGTAATACCTCAGTTTCGGCTACACGCACGCCGTCTAACTCGGCAAGCATGCGCATGGTTGCATGTTCAACACGGGCTACATTATATAAGTCGTCGGGCTTGTTGAATTTAACCAAGTATTCCTGCCCATTGTGGGTTAGCAGTGTTTTTGGTCGCGCGCCGCCCATTGACGAGCCGTATACAAAAGCTTGCTTTACTTCGTCAGAAACAGTTTCGGCGGCTAATATCGCGTTTTTGCCTTGTAGTAATAGCTCGAGATCATTGATGGCATTACGCGAGTGCTTCGTTTTCGTTTTCTCGCGCGACAAGCTAAAAGTTAACGCGCCAACACCCATAGCAGCGCCAGCAATAAGAAACTCAAGTTCGTTTTGCGGCTTGGTTTGGTGTAGCTGCAGAATGAGCTTGCGCCCCCAGGCATCAGCGCCAGCATCGGCAAGCACGCCAAACAGGCCATTATTGACGTTGCAATGGTGAATACTGTCGTTTAAGGGCAGGTGTACGGGGTCTAGCGCAAAGGCATCTGGGCGCTCCAAATAAGAACGCCCATATACAAAACGGCCGTGTTTGGCTTGGCTGTCCAGCTCAAAACGCCCACAAATGACCGGCTGCTCGGCCAAGCCTTCAATAAACACATAAGCGCTAGAAGTCATTATCGAATGTCTCGCTGTCTGTCTGGCGCTTGCGCTCGGGTAAATGCTTGGCAGCACGAAGCTTGTTGTCTGCTAGCGCAATAAAGTCATCCAATAGCCCTAACACCGCTAGCGCGTTAAACAAAGTTTCGGAGTTAACCGGCTGGCCTTGCTCAAGGCGGGTAAGCGTGCGCTGGCTGCAACCAACACGCAGGGCGAAGTCGCGCTGCGGCATTGTGAGTGCCCGCTGGCGTTTAATTAATTCGCCAAGTGTGGCATGAAAGTCGTCAACTGTTTGCATGTGTTTAGCCTTAGGTTGCACTATCGATTAAGAAACACACAAACAGAATAGCAAAATATGGCGAATTAGCAATTAAATCGTCATATTTTACACATTAAAACACCATACCCCAATAATATCCTAAGTTAATAGGAATAAACTTGATTTATCGATAGTTCATACTATATTCCTATTTATATAGGACTTATGATTTACCTAAGTCTCAAACCGATTATTATCCTAGTATGGAAGGATTATATGGCCCGCAGTATTACTATCACACCAAAACCAGACCTTTCTCGGGCTAACAACATGGCCACAATTGGAGCATTGGTGCGCCATAAACGCACCATGCTCGGCATAACCTTAGAAGATGCGGCCAGCTTATGTCAGCTGTCAAAACAAGCGTATAACAATGTTGAAAAAGGCTTAGAAAGCGTGCGCGTTGAAACCTTATTAAAGGTGCTTGATGCACTTGGTATTCAACTCACCGTCAGCGACAGGACCGAGGTAGCCGAGGTGAGCAATGACTGGTTCTAATACGCCAACCATAAACGTGTACGCCAAAACGCACAAGGTGGCCGAGCTAGAATTTCATGGCCCTCAACAATGCAGTTGGGTATACACCCCATCGTGGCAGCAGCAAGGTTTCGCAGTATCGCCGCACCTACCCTTAAACGGCGAGCAAATTGCTACTGCCAACGTCATTAACTTTCTAAGAAACTTATTCCCCGAAGGCCCAGCCTTTGAGAGCCTGATAGCCTCGCAACATTTATCTCGACGCAATGTTTACGGCATATTATCCGCCATTGGCCACGACACCGTGGGTGTTTTAACATTTGGTGAGCAACCACCTGAGTCCGACACGAACCCGCTACGTAAAGTCACAGAAAGCGAACTCACTGAGCGACTAGCCCAAAACGCTGACATGACGTTATGGGACGGAAAATACCGATTATCGGTTGCGGGCGTACAGCGTAAACTCAATGTGTACGTGAATGACACTCACGAGCTTTTTCTGGCAAGTGGCCACTATGCCAGCACACATATTCTGAAGTTTGCGTCGGCCAAGCACCCAACCTTGGTGCTCAATGAGTTTTTCTGCATGCGTTTAGCGCACCAAGTTGGCCTAACGGTTGCGCCAGTAAAGCTACTTAAACTGGGTTCTTATCATGCGCTTGAGGTGCAACGTTTTGACCGCCGCCGTAGCAAGGGGCAAGTAGACAAACGCCATATTATTGATGCCTGCCAAGCGCTGAATCTACCGCCAGAGTTCAAGTATGAACAAAACTTTGGTAGCGGTCGTGATGTTAAACACATTCGTGACGGCGTTAGCCTAACCAAATTATTTCAGCTTGCGAAACAAACCAGTGTGCCCGCGCATACGGCAGAGCAATTGCTTGACTGGGTACTATTTAACTTAGTTATTGGTAACAGCGATGCGCACGGCAAAAACGTCAGTTTCTTTGTTAGCCGCAGTGGCGCGCTTACGCTTAGCCCGTTTTATGATCTGGTTTCCGTGGTTTATGAAACTATGTCGCAAAGTAAGCAGCAGCAACAACTCGATACACACCTAGCCATGGCCATTGGAGATAATTTCGATATTGACCAGGTTACCGCGTTTGACTTGCTGAGCTTTGCTGATGAAGCAGGCATTAAATTTGATTTGCTACAGCGTCGACTTGAACAAATAGTCGATAACGTTGAGTGCGAAGCCATGCAACTAGACCTAACCGATACCAAGATCACCGTAGCGCAATATGAGCAGCTACGCGCCTTAGCGCAGCTAGTTCAGCAGCGTTGCCGTTACTTCCGCGAACAATATAGCTTGCTCACGGAAGTACGGCGGAGTGCTTTTTAAGCCTGTTTGCTAGCCCTGTTTGTCGGCAATATAGTCGTCAACAAACTGCTCCAGCACGTTCAGCGGGACCGGGCCGTTGGCAAGTACAACATCGTGGAATTCACGAATATCAAACTTGTCGCCAAGGGCGGTGCGCGCTTTTTCACGTAACTCAACGATTTTCAGCATACCAATTTTGTACGCCGTGGCTTGGCCAGGCATCACAATGTGGCGCTCAACCATTTTACGTGCATCGGCTTCGGCGTTGGGTGTGTTGCTCACGTAAAAATCGATACCCTCTTCGCGGGTCCATTGCTTGGCGTGAATACCGGTATCCACCACCAAACGTACCGCGCGCCATAGCTCCATAGCTAAACGACCAAAGTCTGAGTAGGGGTCTTTATAAAAACCGTATTCTTTAGGTAGCATCTCGGTGTACAAACCCCAGCCTTCGCTGTAAGCCGTGTAGCGACCAAACTTACGGAACGACGGAATACCTTCAAGCTCTTGCTGAATCGCAATTTGCATGTGGTGACCAGGAATACCTTCATGGTACGCCAGCGCTTCCATTTGGTAGGTTGGCATCGAGGCCATGTCGTACAAGTTGGCGTAGTAAACGCCCGGGCGGTTGCCGTCCATAGAAGGCTGCTGATAGAACGCTTTACCGGCTGACTTTTCACGGAACGGTTCTACCGCTTTAACAATCATGTCAGCTTTAGGCTTGGTGATAAACAGCTCGTCTAAAAACTCACGCATGGTGTCGATAAGCGCAGTTGCTTCTGCTAAATAGCGTTGACGACCTTCGGCAGTATCAGGATAAATAAAATCTTGGTTGTTACGCATATGCACGAAGAACTCATGCAAGGTGCCCTCAAAGCCAACTTGCTGCATGATCACACGCATTTCATCATGAATACGCTTCACTTCGCTTAACCCAATCTCGTGAATCTCGTCGGCGGTTAAATCCGTGGTTGTGGTACGTTTCAGGGCGTTATTGTAAAAAGCTTCACCGTCTGGGAACTTCCACGCGCCGTCTTTGGTGTCAGCCTGCTGCTCAAGTTCTTCTACCGTACTAATTAAGCCTTCATAAGCGGGTTTCACTGCTTGAGTCAACGCCTGCTCAGCCGCACCAACCAAGGCATCGTACTGGGCTTGATCAATGTCCAAATCACTTATCTTATTGGTGAAGTCTTCTAACAACACACTTGGCTCGCCGTCATCAAAAGGCGCACCTTGAATGATGTTTTGGCTGTCGCTAATCACGTACGGATACACGAATTTCGGTGCCATAATGCCTTTTTCAGCACGCAACTTTAAGTTCTCTTGCAACTGCGCGAAGAGTTCAGGTAAGCCATTCAAACGAGCAATATAATCTTCAGCATCTTCCACTTCACTAATACGATGCTGGTTAATTAGCAAAGACACCACACTAGAATGCAGACCAAACATTTGGTTTACCGGGTAATTGTAATGACGCCATTGGTAATCTGCGATTTGCTCCTCAAGGTCTTGCTTCATCAGCTGCCAGCTTAAATAGGTCTGCTCGTCTAGCTTGGCCTCATCTAGAGCCTCAACCTTAGCTAAGTTCTCTTTTGCAATCGCCAGCTCTTCGTCGGCCTTAGCATCAGAGATATCGTCCCACTGGTCTTGGTCATCTTTTATCCCCAAGTACGACTGATACATAGGGCTACGCATAACCGCCTGCTTAAAGATATCTTCAAACAGCTGGTTGGCCTTTTCTGACTCCGCTTGACGCTCAGCTGCAGTCACTTGCTGGGTAGCGGCTTGCTGTGACTGCTCGCTAGGTGCCGGAGCTTCTGAGCAAGCTGCGGTGCCAAGCGCCAGCGCAATAGCTAGAGCTACATGAGTTTTGGTGTTCGCCATGGGTGTTCTCCTTATTGTTATGTGGGCTTTAGATTAGCACTGTATAGGCTTTTAGATCCATTTGCTGCTGCGCGGTTGGTGTGGATGGCGCTTTTCTGGGGATTTATGTGTGTGGGGGGTGTGAAAAATTTTTGTGTTCAGTTGCAGCAGAAAAGTTACATGTTGGTAAGTGTTTACTATTTTAGTTTATTCAAAATAGCGCTTTAAATTCACTTAGCCGTGAAACGGCTTCTGGTAATTTCTGCTTCAACAAACAATCAAGATACTGAGTGGCGGTAAACGGCGGATTTTTCAAACTTGCACGATGATGTCTAACAGCTTGAATAACAGCTACGATGTTTAGCTCCATCAAATCTGTTATAAAATCATCCGGATGAATAGCCTTAAGATTATATTGACTAAGTTGATTATCGGGGAAGTCTTTTAAATTAAACGTCACAATTGCCTCCGCTCGGGTTTGTATTGCTGCAGCAACCACATGACGATCATCTTCATCGGGTAAAGATATTGACGAGATAAGCGGATGATAATTTTGCACAATTGCCCAAGGTACGTGCTTGTCCATTAAATTTCGCACATTCTCCAATTGCTCGCGCGTTAAGTCTGGTCGATTCGCTAATACATTTCTAATCCATTCGTCATGAATATCATTCGTCCAACGAGCCCTGAACTCACCGCTGAGCGCCAAATACATCAGCAGACTTCTCAGCGGTGCCGGATACAATACGCAAGCATCAAAGATAACCGTATAGCTTGAGCTCATCAGTAGCCTAACCCTAACTCTTGATCCATCTTCGACAATTCATTGAGAGCTTTCAGTCGCTTCTGTTCTAGTTGGTTTTGATACTGTCTTATGTCGTTAAAGCGCACTTTTCTTCGGTTACCAACTCGATGAAATGGTACAGTTCCATCATCCAATAACTTAATTACTGTTGGACGAGACACATTCAGTAAATCTGCAGCCTCTTGTGTTGTCAGTTCAGCATGTATGGGCACTAATTTCACGGTATTGCCTTCGCCTAGCTCAGTCAGTAAATTCACCATTAAGCGAAGCGCACTCACCGGGATCTCAACTTGCTTTAGCTGGCCATCTGGAGAGCTTAATGACAAAGACTGAACATCTAACTTCGTTTCGATCACCGCAGCAAGTTCTTGGCTACACAATTTCGCTAGTGCAGATTCCTGCGCAGTCGGTAGTTGTTCATAAGTATTCATAAGTGAAGCTCCATAACGTCTAATTACAACTCCATTATTCGCAATATTCGAAACATGTCAAGTTTTTCGAAATATTCGAAATGTACGGTATATTCCATCTATTCAGCAAAAGCAGTAAGCTGACAGCAACGTACAACATTAACCAAAGGGAATAGTATGGCGTACATAGACGAGTCATTATCTTCGGGTGAACAGGTTGAGCAGCTGTTCAAGCTGCATTGGTTTTCGTGGGTGCCGTTTTTTCTGTGGCTTAGGTTGCTATGCCGGTAAAACAAACCACCATAACCATTGCGCCAAAGCCACGCGGATTTCATTTAATAACCGACGACATTGAGCGTGCGTTATTTGAGTTAGGCACCGTGGATGCCGGCATTTTGCACGTGTTTATTCAGCACACCTCGGCCTCGCTCACCATTAACGAAAACGCCGACCCCACGGTGCGCCAAGACTTTGAAAGCCACTTCAACGAAATGGTGCCCGAAAACGCACCCTACTACCGGCACACTTTCGAAGGCCCTGACGACATGCCCGCTCACTTGAAGGCCAGCTTGCTAGGTAGCTCGGTGACTATTCCTGTAACTAACGGGCGGCTGAACATGGGCGTTTGGCAAGGGGTGTACCTTTGCGAACACCGTGACCATGGTGGGGCGCGGCGATTGGTGGTTAGTTTGAGTTTTTAGCAACTAGGTTTATAGTGGTTCTATTCGCACAACAGGGTAAGTTATTGCGTACTTATGGACGATACAATTCACTATTACACCCGCAACGCTGAACAGCTTGCCGACCAATATGACAGCCTTGATTTTGAGCAAGTACACCGCGACTGGCTTGATCTCATTCCAACTGATGGCTTAGTGCTAGATGTTGGTGCCGGTTCAGGCCGTGATGCGCGTTATCTCGCTGATCGTGGCCTCACTGTTTATGCAGTCGAGCCAGCAGATGGCATTCGCGAACGCGCCCAGCAGTATCATCCCAATCCTTCGGTACACTGGATCAACGATAGTTTGCCTGAACTGAAGCATGTGCAACGCCACGCAACGAAATTCGACCTCATTTTACTGAGCGCGGTATGGATGCATATCGCTCCGTCTTCGCGCCAGCGCGCCTTTCGTAAACTAAGCTCGCTACTCAAGCCCAATGGCAACATGGTGATTTCGTTGCGGCATGGAGCTAGCCCCGATACCCGTACCATGCACCCGGTATCAGCTGATGAACTGAAACAATATGCACAACAGCAAGGCTTAAGTTTTCGACTTCTGAATGCCCGTGATGACCAGCTTGGTCGGCAGGATGTCGCCTGGGAAACCGTGCTGTTGACGTTGCCGGATGATGGAACGGGGGCCTTCCCGTTAATCAGAAACATCGTCATTAATGATAGTAAGTCGTCCACCTACAAAGTCGCTCTCTTACGCACCCTATTAAGGATTGCCGAAGGCCATCCTGGAGCAGTACTCGAGCGCACACAAAGCCACATTGCTTTGCCTATGGGATTAGTATCCCTGTATTGGTTAAAGCTATACAAACCATTAGTCGACACATTTTCTATGCACCAAGGTGGCAGCGGAAAGTTGGGGTTCGTTAAAGCCAACGGTTGGGAAACACTCACAAACTACAGCCCCAATGACTTTTATATCGGCCGTTGCATTTTTGATAGTGACGAAGCAACAAGCGTCTATCGCACTTTAAAAGATATCGGATCAACAATTAAAAATATGCCGGCTAAATACATCACATTGCCCGGCACCAAAGACGAGATATTTCAGGTTGAACTGAACCGAAGTCATGCTCCGAAAGGTAGCTTGGTTCTTGATTTTGAATTTTTGAAGTCGCTCGGCATTTTTTATGTGCCGCGCTCCATTTGGGATGTACTAACGAACTACAGCGTCTGGATAGAGCCAGCATTAGTTAACGAATGGGTAACTTTGATGGAAGGTTACAACCGCGAGCACCCTAACGCATACACTAAGTTGGATTTTTTAAATGCTCTGCAATGGGAGAACCCAGAACGTTCAACCCGCAGGGTTCGTGATCGTGTTAACTCATTAGCTGATGTGGATTGCTGCTGGAGCGGCCGTTCATTAAACAAAAATGCCTACGCGGTTGATCATGCTTTTCCGTTTGCACGCTGGCCCAACAACGACTTGTGGAACTTGTTACCGACCCAGAAAAAAATCAACGAAAATAAGTCAGACAAATTACCTACACGACAGCGACTAACGCAATCACGCGCTCATATTTTGGAATGGTGGCAGCAAGCATGGGACAGCAACCAGCGTGAGTTCTTTACTCAGGCAAATTTTGCGTTGCCCGATTTAACGCCCAACAACACTAACTACAACGATGTATTTGAAGCGCTGACCGTGCAGCGTGACCGGATTAAGCAGATACAGCAGTTGCGGGATTGGTAGCTGTTAATTTTCTTCACAGCCAGCATAAGCCTCTAAATATGACTCATCAAAGCATCTCTTGAAGCGTTCGAGAACATCAAGATTGGGAGGCCATGACACATCCATCGGATTACCTTCGGCATCAATTGGATTAAACGACTCGGGTTTAGGTACCGCTGATAATCGCTTTATGGATTGCTCTAAACGAGCTTTATCCTTGGCCAAGAATGCCATGGTTCCATCTACGTAATAGTTCCAAACTGTGCCAGTTTCATCTTGTTTTGTTTGTGGAAAAAGCAGAAGGGCAAAGTCATATTGCTCTAATTCAGCTCGTAATTGCGCTTCGTGGAACTTTAATATTCTCATGGCTCCATCAGGAAGGTCGCGTTGAGAGTAATACAATGCAATTAGATTTGCGGCGGCCTCTTTGCAACCATCTATATCGGCTAATTTTACCCAGCCTTTTTCCCAATTCTGGTCAAATTCTCTCGGGCTCAAATTTAACATTTGGTTGTAATCAACCAGGCATTTTTGAGGATACTTATTTGCCGCAGCCCTCACGTTAGGGACGATAAAACAAAACACAGCTAGTAATATAAAAAGCTGAGTAGCTCGATAAGCCATGACGCTTAAATCTCCTTTATTTTGGCTATTTGAATACACCATAGCAGAATGAATTTATCTACGCTGTTATCAACGCACCACCGAATAAGCCTGAAAGAGCTTGGCTGTTAGCGGATGTTTCAACTTCCAAGTTATGCTCATCGGCTTAGAACCCTCGCTTTTTACAAATTCTAACGGCCCACACGCTCGATAGGGTTTGTCTTTATTTTCACGAACAAAAAGCTGGAACTGCCAACCGTTGGTAGCGCTATTTAAATAGCGTTGCCCTACGGCACCATGCGTTGCCGTGGTGTTTTGCGATTGCCAATGAAATAGCTCTTTGTTAATCGCGTAATCATCGTAAGCGACACCTTCATGCAGCGCGTTTTGCTTATCTAAGGTTACGAACAAGACTTCAAGCTTGGCCTCGTGACTACGCCAAACTCCAGCTTGAAATGGCGAGTAGCTAGTTTCAGTGTAATAGTCTAAGGCAGTAAGTATTTCGCGAATTTTGTAGGCACTATGAAGTTTTAATCCGGTCGTTTCTAATTCTGGCAGAGGCTTAAATTGTTCATTTGTGGCAGCATCGAGTGCGTCCGCCAGTTCGACTAACTCTTTCATGAGTTCTGGTGTTGCTGCTAAATCTTGCAAGAAACTGCTTTGGGTCTGAACTCCGCTCCCTCCACATATTTGGTAGGCCAGCATTAAAGCGCGCTTATGGGAGAGTTCATCCTCGGTCAGCTCTCCTTTGCCAATGGCTCGCATCACACTTAAATAGTCTGAGTCATCTATGTGAAGCACGTCTTTGAAACGTCTATTCAGCTTAGTTTCCAGCTCGGTTGGAACACCGCTAATCATTTGCGCATCACGCTTTAATCGAGTCCAACCAGACGCTCCATTTTTGCGGTAAATATCTTCGAACTCTAATGCCTGTTCCCGTACAAATTCAGCTAAGTGAATTTCTTCAGCACCATGCCTCGCGCGATAACTTGTTAACTCAGTCTGCAAACGACGCCAGTTCAAATTTACCGCATAGCGCAGGCTATTCAGTATCTGCTCTCGTGCCTGCTTTTGCATTTGTAAATAGCAGCCCGGCGGGAGGCTTCCAAACCCATGATCAACACCATCAATCACCTCTCTTTTGGAGAGCCCAGTAAGTGAGCTGTATAACACGTCAAAGCGGAAGTCTTCAGAATATTGCCCGACAAAATCAAGAATCAAACAGCTGTCTTTCCCTTCAAACAAACGTAATCCTCGACCAATTTGCTGCTGAAAAAGCGTTGCACTCTGGGTTGGGCGCAGTAATAAAAGCGTATCGACAAAGGGTAAATCGACACCTTCGTTGTAGAGGTCTACAGTAACGATGACGTTTATTTCGCGACGCTCGAGCATGGCAGGAAGTTTTGCTCGCTCTGATGATGGCGTTTGGCCAGTAACTAATGCTGCATTAATCCCGTGCTGCTGGAAAAACTGAGTCATGAACTCGGCGTGTGCAATCGAAACACAAAAAGCCAGCGCGCGACATTCATTAATGGCGCTTACGTGCTCTTCCCATGCTCTAAGTACCGCAATAGCACGGCCAGTTTCTCCCGTGAGCAACTGTTCTAGCTGTGCGGTTTCATTTGCGCTACGCCAGTTCACACCGGAATAGTCGATGCCATCTGCGCAGGCATAATACTCAAAAGGCGCCAAGAGTTGTTGCTCTAAAGCATGCCATAAACGCATTTGGGCAGAAGGTGTTCCATCGGGTCGCAAATCAAAATGTTGAAGGATATTTAACCCATCAGAACGCTCAGGTGTCGCTGTCAAACCGAGTAAATACTTGGGGTTTAGCTGCTTGATCAAACGCCTAAATGAATTGGCTTCAATATGATGACATTCATCGATGATCACCATATTCCAGAAATCGTCACCTAATTCATCCACAAGTTGCCGACTGTTGACACTTTGAATGGTCGCAAACAAATGGGTCTTGGATTCTGGCTCATGCCCGTCAGCTAGATAGTCGCCAAAACTGCCATCGCGCAGCACGAGCCGAAACGTTTGCAATGACTGTTGCAGGATTTCTTTTCGATGCGCAAGAAATAGTACCTTGGGCTGCCCACCCTGTTGCTGGCAGATTCGCTTATAATCCAGCGCAGCCATCACCGTTTTACCGGTGCCTGTGGCTGCTACCAATAAATTACGATAGCGCCCATGCGCGCGTTCGTTCGCTAATTGGTCAAGAATAATCTGCTGAAACGGTTTTGCCTGAATATCAAAGAAGGTGGTGATGACATTCTCGCCAAGATCCTTAACCCCGCGCTCACGAGCTAAGGCCCCGCGAAGCTCTTTCTCGTGCCTTTCGTTGTTAGGATCGAACCTTTGAAACTCTTCATCTTGCCAAAGGGTTTCAAAATGAGCACGCGCCCGCTGATACAGGAAGTTCTGACCCCTTTCGGTGAATTTAACCGTCCATTCGAGACCACCCATAAGTGCTGCGCCTGAAAGGTTTGCGCTGCCGACATAAGCAGAACCAAAACCGGTATCGCGTTCAAAAATCCAGGCTTTTGCATGAAGCCGATTGCGCCGGCCATCAAGAGAAATTTTCACCTGGCAGTTGGGTAATTCAGCGAGCATTTTTACTGCTTTCAGATCAGTAGCACCCGTGTAAGTAGTGGTGATAATGCGAAGGCTTGTACGAGACTGTTGGTGCGCATCAACAGCGGTAATATCACGAAGTAAATTGATGATTTTTCGCACACCTGACATGGTAATAAAGCTCATCAAAATATCAACGTGCTGACAGCTAGATAACTCTGCTTTTAATTCATGAAATAGAGCTGGGGAATCTTTTCCTGAGGTAAATAGCCAAGGTTGTGCCATGCCCACTTGAGGCAAGTTCACTTTTTGCTCAGGGCGATGAAGAGCGCGCAGAACGGACGGCGGACTTTGATAGGGGGATGCAGGCTCTAAATTCGCAATATTTCGAGCATAAACCAAAAGCTCATTTAAAATTTCGAGCTGACGCAGAATTTTTTCATTTTCTGTGCCGCCGTTATTTTGTAATTCAGCTAACGCATTCGAAATTTCTTCGGTGATTACTTCAGCTAGATGTCGGCTGCTAGTTTTTAAATCCAACTTTTCACTGATTTCACTCAAACCAGATTCAGCGATCGCATGCTCGAGCTCTTCGCTTTTTAAAAGTTCATAAAATCCTTCTTTCATTACCGATTTCCCTAGCTGTAAATCTATGCTGCTAAAGTGCCAGGTTTCAAACCTTCCGGCAAGTCAAAAGCTTACAACCCCTTCAACAGCCCTTTCCACCAACCACGCCAATGCTCAACCTGCGCGTTGCTTTCAAGCTTCGAGTGCTCAACCGAAAGTGCGGATTTACCCGGTGCTTTTTCGTAAATGTTCACCGAAACGGCGGAGCCGTCGGCAAGGCCGCAGCGCCAGTAGCGCCATTTGCGCCTCCATTAAATCGTATTAACTTTCCACATTAGTTCGAACCTCACACCCATCCGGCGTGCGCAGCCCAGTGGCCGGGTTAAAAATAACGGGCCCAGAATAGGTGTTAATCAATATTTCCTGGGGGTTTATCTTCCATGAGGTCATGGGCGCGCCGGGTAGGCGGTAAATGGGCTCTACGGCAAAGCCTTTGGCTATTTCGGTGGCGCGGTACAATACGCCGTTATTCATGTCTAAATGCGCCAGCCCTGTGGTGGCATAAGCGGTAGAGCCGTAGCTGTATATGTCTTCTATGTTGGTCCATAACACCTGTTCATGGCTGCCGTCTTTGTAAAACGCCATCATTTCGCCGCCCCACTCGCCGTTGTTGGTGCCGGTTAACCAGCTGTCGCCAACTTTGGCGGCTACATTTGGCTGCACCATGCTTTCGGGCGAGGCGCAAAACTCTGTCAGGTATTCATCGGCTTCGGCGGCCTCTTTGTCAGCGCACCAAGGGTATTTGTAACTAAATTGGTTTAGGCCGTTAAATTCACGGTCATAAATTTTTATCTGCTCGGGTTCTGCCATGATGGCAAATTGATCGGCACTACAATTGCGGGCGCGGTGTGAATAATAATGCTGAGCGTCTTTTTCTAATGGCGATTGATCTGCGCGCAGTCGTTGTGCGGTCACTGCGGCAAAGTCACGTACCAAAGCATACCAGTGGCGGGTTGCAACATGCTCAACGTCTTCAAGTGCAGGTTTGTGCTGAAACCAATGCAAGGCTTGCAAGGCGGCGTGCACTTGCAGCCAGTCTTGCTCGTTGAGCAGCATCGCTTGTAGCCGTGGCGCGGCCTTTTCATAACCAATAAAGCCGAGTGTTCTCGCTACAGCGGCGCGGGTGTTCCAGTCTTCTGCATTTAGGTAGTGCTCAACCTCGGCGCCCACGTGCTTGGCGGTATGGCCAAGGTGGCCAATGTCACGCAGTATCCACTCGCGGTGCAGGCCCTCGGCTTGGGCTAGTTTGGCCACTAACAAGTCCGCCGCATAGGGGCTTTTCAGTACTTTTAGCGAGGTGAGTACGTGCTCACTCAGCTCGGGGTTGGCTTTTACCATGCGTATTAACTCGGCTTCAACGGGCGCGCTTTCGGCGGTTATGTAGCCTACCCACCCCAATGCTAGCTTACGCATGTCTGGGTCAATGTCGTTGTTTTTTGCCAACGCAAGAAGCGCAAGCGCACTTGGCTGGTCCGATATTTCAAGTTGATGCAGGTCATCAAACACTTCTTGAAAGCCCGCGTAACTTTCTGGGGTACAATTATTTTTACAGGCCATAGCGTTAAGCAAATGCGGTATGGCCGGCGCGCCAATCTTGACTAGCGCAAACACAATTTGGTTGCCGCCTTTTCCTTCGCGTACAAGCTCACTCACCAAAAATTCAGCGGCTTGATCACCGCCCATACGGCCTAGCAACCGGTATGCCCAGCCGCCACTGCCATCTAATTTTACGTTGTTCTGAATAACCTGGCGCACCAGCTCAAAGTCGCTTTGGCGTATGTCTTTTATGTCTGCAATAAGGGTGTCGGCTAGCTGGCGTTTGTTGCTGTTGGGGTGCGCAGAAAGCTTGGCTAAGGGCTCTAGGGCGTCGCGGCCAAAGGCACGCAACTGGGCTTTGACGGCTTCATCGGCTTCGCCGTTGCTGTAACTCGGTACGTCTTTTTCAGGTATCAGCGCAATGCAGGCCTCAACGGTGGTGCAAGGGCTGACTTGGTCGAGCGCGTGCGACATTGGCGCGGCTAGGCCTAATAGAATGACAAACAGTGCTCGTTTCATAGGTTCCCTTGGTTAACTAACTCATTTAGTCATTAACTTATTCATTCACTTATATGCCATGCCACTTTAATACTTTGTTTATTCGGCTCATTGTGCAACTTTTATGCACTTTGGTGGCTATATAAGCACTTCAATGCCCTTTTTATAATGGTACATTAAGGCTTACCTATTTGACTGGAATATTAACGATGCACCACCCCTCTATTTTCATCACCGGCGCGGCGGCCGGTATTGGCAAAGCCACGGCGCTGCGGTTTTTAATTGGTGGCTGGCAGGTGGGCGCTTTTGATATCGATGCGCAAGGATTAGAGAGCTTAGCTAACGCCGCCGCGGCGATGGGGTGTAGCAAGTTATTGATAACGGGCCAGTTAGATGTGACGAATAACGATAGCTGGCGAGCGGCTTTGGCTGAATTTACCGAGCATACTGGCGGCAACCTGACGGTGCTTTTTAACAATGCTGGCATTCTGGTTTCTGGCCCGCTAGCGGAGCAGAGTTTAGAGGCTCAGCAACGGCTTATTGAGATAAATGTACAGGGTGTGTTAGCCGGCTGCTATTTGGCGCGGCCGTATTTGGCTAAAGGCTCGCGGGTGATCAACATGAGTTCGGCCAGTGCCATTTATGGCCAGCCTTCGTTGGCGGTTTATTCAACCAGCAAGTTTGCCGTACGCGGGTTGACCGAAGCGCTAAGCATAGAGTGGGAACATGCCGGTATTCAAGTGATGGATGTGATGCCCCTGTTCGTGCAAACCAACATGGTCACCGATATGAATGCAAAGAGTATTCGGCGCTTGGGCGTACGCCTAACACCGGCCGATATTGCACTGACCGTATGGCGCATGGCGCATTATCGAGGTAACCGCGTGCATTGGCCGGTAGGTCTACAAACCAAACTCATGATGTTTGCAAGCAAGCTAACCCCCACTTGGCTGTTGCGGCTAAGTAACAAGTGGATTGCGGG
>NZ_JBOJLN010000022.1:0-19928 GCF_050750165.1 Pseudidiomarina sp. WS423
CCCTTGGTGGCCGGTTTTTTTATGCTGGCAGCTTAGCCTAAGCGCTCGTTTCAGTCACCGCTGGATCTTCCTGATCTTGCTGGTATCCAGCCAGCAACAATGGCCAGTCACGAGCTTGTTGCCAATGAAAAACTGAACCTGCCTCTTCCGCTTTTTTTACCTCCTTGTTGAAGGAGCGTAACAAGCGTTCCAAATTAGCTTGCTGCCATTCACCTGGTTGACGAAATTCGCACTTATCAAAGTCAACAATCCAAGCTTTACCGGCATTATCGAGCATCAAGTTATGGCAATTTAGATCCGAATGATAAACCTGCTGTTGATGCAACTGCTTGATTGCAGCCCCCAACCGATACCATTCTGGCGCTGTCAATGAAGCTTGCTGTAAGCGTTGAAAAACATCTTTGGCGCCAGGAATTATTGCCACTAGAATATCAGCACGGTAGCCCCATCCAGGCGCCCGTTCAAATTTTGCTGCGAGCGGTTGTGGCACCGGTAAACCAAGTTCGCGTAATTTTAGTAATAGCGAGAATTCTGCCATCGCACGACTGGTTTCGATTGGCTCCCGTTTAAAGCGATCTTTATTTAACTTGCCAACCAAACCACCACGATAATAATGTCGCAGCAGCATCCCCTGCTCACCGTGCTCAATAAACCAAGCGGTAGCACGGCCGGTAGCTGAACCCTTCACCTTGTTTTGCTGCGCCCAGTAATCTGCGCTAAAAAATTCAGAGTTAAAATCAGGTAGCGCCTGCGCATCGTACCAATACTCAAGGCCAGGTTTGGGAGATAGACGTTGCATCATTGTTAGGGTCCTTACTAAGCTTGTGGAGGGCGGCAGATGAGCCTCAACATCAGTCAACATCACTGCTGTCGCGCCTTGATCACGAGCAAATTCAGCACTCGCTGCTGCTACCATCTGCTCACGTAATTGGGGTTGAGCTATAAGTTGTTGCCAAGCTTGCGCTAAAGCCTCGGTATGTGTCACCAGCTTGACTGCGCCTACGGCTTCTAGCCGGCTAAAAATTTCAGCAAAGTTAAATACATGCGGACCAGACACCACTGCGGTCGAGGTGGCCACGGGCTCCAGCGGATTATGACCACCACGTTCTATCAAACTTCCACCAACGAAAGCCACATCAGCAACTTGATACCATAACAGGAGCTCGCCCATAGTATCACCCACTAACACTTGATGTTGGGCGGTGACTTGTTGCTGACTACTACGGGTAACCACCTTGAATTGACGCTGCGCTAACTGAGTTACTGTTTGAAACCGTTCCGGATGCCGTGGCACCAATATCAGCAAGCAATCGGGTTGTTGCGTTAATAATTGAGCAAAAGCGTCTAAAATTTGCTCATCTTCACCCTCATGGGTACTCGCAGCTACTACTACAGGTCGCTGCAACTGTGTTCGCCATTGCTGCGCTTGCTGCTGCAGCGCCTCACTTATTTGGAAATCAAATTTTAAATTTCCACGAACAGCCACCTTATCAGCGGGCATTCCCAGATGGATAAAACGTTGCTGCGAAGGCTCTGTTTGCGCTGCTATCCAACTAATATGCTGCCAAATAGGACCAATCAGCCAAGCATACTTTTTATAGGATTTTGCCGAACGCTCAGATAAGCGAGCATTGACTACTAAGACAGGTATTTGCTGACGGTCAGCGGTTCGGAGTAAATTAGGCCACAACTCAGTTTCTAAAATAATCACGAGACGTGGTACTAGCTTATTAAAAAAACGCCGCATCGCACCAGCCGTATCAAGCGGTAGATAGGCGTGAAAAACCCGCTCCCCAAAGAGTTGCTGCGCCAGCGATCGCGCGGTTGGAGTCATCGATGTTAAGGTAACGGGGAGTTGTGGATACTGCTGCAAGATACGTTCGATAAAGCCGCGCGCTGCAATGGTTTCACCGACTGATACACAGTGAATTAGGATGCCGTCGCGAGCTTGCATGGGGAAAGATTGTAACGCTAAACGTTGGCGCCAATGCTGACGATACGCAGGCGCTTTGCGCCCACGTAGCCATAAATAAATAAACACGAACGGTACTGCAATACAAATCAGTACCCGATACCACAGCGTCATTGCTATTAACGCCAGTACTCTTTAATCCATGAGGTTGGCAGAACTTTACGGTACCACTTACCACTGCGTCCTGCGATAGCATCATCTGGATGCGGCCGACCATGGAAAATAATAACCTTCGCACCTTCAGGAATACGCGGCTCTTGAAAAAAGCTTAACGGGAATGGACGCAAACAATGACGTTTGAAACTACGGCACCAGGTTGCTGGCCAATACTTTAGCTTGCCCTGACGCGCCACAAACTGAGTAATAAACTCTTGCTCATTACGGACATCTTTGCGCGAACCAATTGGGTCATTCTTTAAATGCTCTAGAGCATCAACATGAGCGCCGATATTAAAACGAAATACTGAGGTGTTGCCGGTTGCATCGGATTTATCCCATTCTTTAATCACCAAGAAGTCACCTTCCGGTTCAAAGAACTCATCCAGACTACCTACAATCACAATATCAAGATCCAAGAACAACGTAGGACCTTCTAAATCATAAAGAGGCTGCGCAAAACAAGTCAGCTTTAACCAACCGTGTCCAAAAGTCCATGGCTTACGCTGATCAAAATCCTCAAAGCCTATAGCTGGAATAGGCTTCACTTCTACTTCTTCGCGAATACCTTCGTTGTCATCGGTCAAACAAACAAATCGAAACGGCAGGCTAATATTACGGCTAACCATAGAATAAAGTGTGTTGACATAATCAGAGCCGTATTTGGTGCCCCATTTAATACAAATAATGTTTACCGGTTGCATAAGAATGTTATCCAATCAATAGAATGACTATGGTGACCATAATGCCAAATTTTGGGTGATCTGACTACGTTAAATATCGTAATGAGTGCAATGATAGCCAACTTAACCTATGTTTTACCTATGAGCACCTCAAATTTCAATTTACCACCGCAACTCACCGACTGGCATCCTTATAAAAACAGCCAGATAACTGACCTTTGTCTCATTTTAGGTGACCAGTTAAATGCCAAGCATAGTTGGTTTCAGCAAGTGCAGTCGCAGCGATTGTTCGTTTTTATGGAATTGGCTCAAGAAGCTAATTATGTGACCCACCACCAGCAAAAAATCTTAGCTTTTTTTGCTGCTATGCGCAGCTTTGCCATGGCCCTGCACCAAGCGGGTCATCAGGTCCTTTATCTTAGCCTAGATGCTGCTGTTAATAGTGGCAATCTTACCGACAACTTAGACCAATTAATCAAACAGTTAGGTATTACTACAGTCCATTTGCAACAACCCGACGAATACCGTCTAGACCAACAATTACAGCAATGGGCCACCGTTCAGCCCAGCGTATCGGTTACATGGTACGATACCGAGCATTTTATCTGTGCTCGAGACGTGCTGCAGCAGTGGTTTGGTGATAAACCTAGTTATCTGATGGAAGCCTTTTATCGTCGCTTGCGCAAACAGACCGGCTATTTAGTAGATGAACACCAGCAGCCTTTTGGCGGGCAATGGAATTATGACAAAAGTAACCGCAACAAATTACCAGCTAAACATAAGGTTCCCGCGCCCTTATTGTTCGCCAATGACACCAGCGAGCTCGCTGATATGTTGCAACGCATGGGGATTAAGACCATGGGGAGCGCCCAACCTGACAAGCTACTCTGGCCGGTAAACCGACAGCAATCATTGCAGTTACTTGATTACTTCCTTGAATATTTACTACCTAACTTTGGGCTCTATCAAGATGCTATGACGGAATCCTCTTGGGCCGTCTATCACGCCCGTTTATCTTTTTCTCTTAATACCAAAATGTTGTCACCTAAATTGGTGATTGAGCGCGCCATTGATTATTGGCAACAGCATCAAGAGCGTATTAGTCTGGCTCAAATTGAAGGCTTTGTGCGGCAAATCCTTGGTTGGCGAGAGTTTGTCCGTGCCATTTATTGGCAGTTTATGCCGAACTACAAAGCGTTAAACTATTTTAAGCATCACCGCCCACTACCCGACTACTTTTGGACCGGCGATACAAAAATGCGATGTTTACAGCACAGCCTATCGCAATCCCTAGACTATGCCTACGCGCATCACATTCAACGGTTGATGGTGATTGGTAATTTTTCGTTGTTAACTGAGCTTGACCCCGATGCCGTAGACCAGTGGTATTTGGGGGTCTATATTGACGCTATCGAATGGGTTGAACTACCTAATACTCGGGGGATGAGCCAATTTGCAGATGGTGGCATTGTGGCAAGCAAACCTTATGTAGCCAGCGGTAATTACGTGAATAAAATGTCCAGCTACTGTAGCAACTGTCATTATCAAGTTAAGTTAAAATCTGGCGAAAACTCCTGTCCACTGAACAGCTTGTACTGGCATTTCATTGAACAAAAACAAGAGCTTTTTGCGAACAATCCGCGCATGAGTCTCGTTATCAAACAATGGCAACAGCGCAGTCCTAGCGAGCGCAATGACATCTTAGCAACAGCACAACGCTACCTCGAGCAACTAAATTCACTATAGGAGTTACACGATGAAGATTTGGTTTCGTACGTTACTGTTAGGCGTTGCCTTAACTGGCTTCGGTTTAACCGGCTGCAGCAATACTCCAACCCCGGTGGCTCCAGTCATTGAAGATTTTGACCCACAAGGTTATCTGGGTACTTGGTATGAAATTATTCGCTTACCCCATAGTTTCGAGGAAGGTTTAGAGCAAGTGAGCGCTGAATACCGACAAAACGCTGATGGCAGCTTAGAGGTAACCAATCGCGGCTATCATACTGCAGATGGTGAATGGCAAACAGCCATTGGCCATGCTGAACCCGTTGCTCCAGCAATGTATAAAGTGACATTCTTCTGGCCTTTTGCCGGGGGATATTACATCAGCAGGTTAGATACCGATGCCGATGGCAACTATTTACACGCTGTCATCACCAGTGATAGCCATGACTATTTTTGGTTGCTATCGCGCCAACCCCAAGTACCTGATAACCTGATAGACGAGGTTCTTGAGCAAGCTGAAAGTTGGGGCTATAAAAAAAGCCGGATGATCTTGGTAGACCACCCGGCTGATTAATATAAATCACTAACGTTTATTGTGGGCGACGGCTACGACGCTGTTCTGAGCCACGCTCACCACCACGCTCTGTACGAGCACCGCGAGCGCGCGGAGCGCCTTTGAATGGTGGGCGTTCGCCACGCGGACGATCACCACGCGGTGGCTTACTACGAGTAATAATCTCACCTGGTGCTAGTTCAATGGCCATTTGCTGCTGACGTACACGGGCACGTTGCAGAATGCGAACTACCGCAGTTGGCAAGCCTTTTGGTAATTCAACCAAGCTGTGGCCTTCAAACAATTGAATTTGACCAATGTAGCGGCTGTCAATTTCACCTTCGTTAGCGATAGCACCAACGATATCTTGTGGACGAGCACCATGGTCTCGACCTACTTGAATGCGGTAGGTATCAAACTCAATGTTTGCATCACGACGGTCACGTGGACCACGTTCTGGACGCTCGCTACGCTCGTTACGGTCACGACGCTCACGCGGGTTACGATCAGCCCGCTCCGCACGTTCCGCAAATTTACGTGGTGCTGGGTCTTCAGCAACAAGCAGCGGACGTTGCTGGTTATGCTGTGCCAATAACGCGGTAGCAATCTGCAGTGCCGTTAACTCAGTGTCAGCTTGCATTTTTTCTACAATAGCTGTCATTTCGTCGAGCTTACCTTGGGCTACTGTGTGCATGATTTGCTCTTGCAACTTAGTTTGACGATGTAAGCTTAATTCTTGTGCATTTGGTACTTCAAAATACTCGATTGTACCGTTAGTTAAACGCTCGTAATGGCGTAACAAGTGGCGTTCTTTGGCACGATAGAACAAAATCGCCTCACCACTACGACCCGCTCGGCCAGTACGACCAATCCGGTGCACATAAGACTCAGTGTCACCCGGTAGATCGTAGTTCACCACATGGGTGATTTCTGGTACATCAAGACCACGTGCAACAACATCGGTTGCTACTAAGATTTCAATCCGGCCACTGCGTAATTGGCTTACGGTCTGCTCACGTTGAGCTTGGTTCAAGTCACCACTTAAAGGTGATGCTTTAAAGCCTGAAGCTTGCAGTTGCTCAGTTACTTCCATGGTATCTGAACGAGTCCGCACAAAGATCAGCACACGTTGATACTCTAAGGTTTCTAACAGGCGAGTTAATGCTTGCATCTTGCTCAAACCACGCACTTGCCAAGCACGTTGGCGAATGGTTGCTTTAGCTTTTTCTTGCGCAGCAATTTGAATGTTTAGCGGCTGCTCACCTGCTTCGTTAACTAAGAAGGTTTTAGCCAATTTACGAATCGCAGGTGGCATAGTTGCAGAGAACAAGGCACGTTGTGACGTGTTTGGTACTGCGGCCATAATAGTTTCGATATCTTCAATAAAGCCCATGTTTAACATTTCATCGGCTTCATCTAGCACTGCCAAACGCAGAGCTGATAAATTTAAGACGCCTTTTTTCAGCAAGTCTAATAAGCGACCTGGAGTACCCACAACGACTTGGGCACCACCACGAAGGGCTTTAATTTGCGGACCGAATGCTGAACCACCGTAAACAGTAGCAACTTCAAGGCCACGAATTTGTTGGCCGAATTCAGCTACTGCTTCAGCTACTTGCATGGCTAACTCGCGAGTTGGTGCAACTACCAGCATTTGGGTAGCGCGAAGCTTAGCATCCACCAAGCTTAAACCTGGCAAACCAAAAGCGGCTGTTTTACCCGTACCGGTTTGCGCTTCACCCAGCACATTAGCGCCAGCCATTAAGGCCGGAATAGCTTGGATTTGAATTGGGGTTGGAGTGGTAAAATTCATTTTTTCTAGCTGCTTAAGCACAGCAGCAGGCAGGGTCAAATCGGCGAACGATTGGCCAGTCATTACTTCAGACATATTTTTCTCACATATTCTGT
Organism: Pseudidiomarina sp. WS423; assembly: GCF_050750165.1. Taxonomy (NCBI): domain Bacteria; kingdom Pseudomonadati; phylum Pseudomonadota; class Gammaproteobacteria; order Alteromonadales; family Idiomarinaceae; genus Pseudidiomarina; species Pseudidiomarina sp. WS423. Next base: position 6,998 of record NZ_JBOJLN010000022.1, read on the forward strand.
AAAGCTTATTTAGGGGGGAAGATACGCCCGGCTACAGAACACGATGAACACTCTGGCAGGAATTAGGCGCTGTTTACCCCAGCGAATCAGGGGTAAAGCCGCTCCCATCAATAGCGGTAATGACCCTGAGGGCGTGGATTATACGCTAAATGTTAAAATAGGCAAGCAAAACTATCATTGCAGTATCAGCGTATAACCATGATACTCGTCATTCGTCTTAGTATTCTTATCTAAGACGTCGCCAACAAACTAGGAGGAGATATGGCTAATCATAATTCTCATCACAGCATGCGTTCGCTATTACAAACCAATGCTTATGTTGATGGACATTGGATTCCGCTGGAACAACGCTTTCAAGTGCTTAACCCTGCCACCGGCGAGGTGCTTGCTGACGTGGCGGATGCCGATGCGACGCTCACTGAACGTGCCATAGACGCTGCGCATAAAGCTCTCCCTAGCTGGCGTGCAAAAACCCCTAAGCAACGAGCTGAATTACTGCTGCGTTGGTATCAAGCCATGCTAGATAATAAGCAAGCGTTAGCTGAACTGATGAGTGCCGAACAAGGCAAGCCAATAGCTGAAGCTGCTGGAGAAATAGAATACGGCGCCAGCTTTGTAGCATGGTTTGCCGGTGAAGCTGAACGCAGTTACGGCGATGTGTTACCCACGCAGAACTCTGGCCAACGAGCTTGGATAATCAAACAAGGGGTTGGCGTGTGCGCAGCCATCACCCCATGGAATTTTCCAAACGCCATGATTACCCGTAAAGTTGCACCAGCTTTAGCCGCTGGCTGCACTATGGTGGTTAAGCCACCACAATTAACGCCCCTATCTGCGCTGGCCTTGGCACAACTAGCAAGCGAAGTAGGAATTCCTGATGGCGTTTTGAATATTGTACCAAGCAGCCAAGCAAAAGAAGTAGGACAAGTTCTTACGAGCCATCCGTTAGTGCGCAAGCTTTCCTTCACTGGCTCGACCAACGTCGGTAAGCTACTTATGCAGCAAGCAGCCGAAAGCGTCAAAAAGGTATCATTAGAGCTTGGCGGAAATGCTCCCTTTATTGTGTTTGATGATGCTGATTTAGATCTTGCCGTAACTCAATTACTGGCTTGTAAATTTCGAAACGCCGGACAAACCTGTATTAGTGCTAACCGTGTGCTGGTGCAGGATGCTGTATTGCCCAAGTTCACTGAGAAATTACAGCAGGCTGTAAGCCAATTAAAAGTAGGCCCTGGCGACCAAGCTGATATCGATTATGGTCCTCTCATTAATCAAGCAGCGATAGATAAAGTACAAAAATTACTCAATGATGCTACTGCGGCCGGAGCAAAGCTACTTACCGGAGGCAAGGTGCTGGACAACTTGGGGCCACTATTTTTTGCGCCCACGGTACTTAGCGGTGTGACGTCGATGATGGCCATTAGCCAAGAAGAAATTTTTGGCCCTGTCATTGCCATTCAATCTTTTACCGATGAAAATGAAGGCATTAGACTAGCTAATGACACACCATTTGGTCTCGCTGGGTATTTTTGTGCGAGTGATTATGCACGCATCATCCGCGTTAGTGAGCAACTTGAATGCGGCATGTTAGGGGTTAATGCAGGGGCGATTTCCCATGCCTATAATGCCTTTGGTGGTGTCAAAGAGTCGGGTATTGGGCGTGAAGGCTCGCGTTACGGCCTAGCCGAATATCAAGAGACCAAAACGATAACGTTAGGCGGTATTAAATGAATACTTCACAAAGTTCAGCTGAACCTGCGGCTACGAATCCATTTGCTGAGAAGCTAACACGCTTGCGTGCGACCTATAACAGCGGCCTAACTCGGCCGCTAGCTTGGCGCCTGCAACAACTTAAACAATTAGACGCCATGCTTAGCGAGCACGAAGCTGAGTTGCTCCAAGCCCTACAAAAAGACTTGGGTAAATCTCACGCCGAAGGCTGGTTAACAGAGCTAGGTTTTCTCCATAGTGATATCCGCCACACGTGTAAGAACTTAGCCAAATGGATCAAACCAACCAAGGTGTCGCAACCGCTGTTAGCTTGGCCTGGGCGCAGCAAGCTGCAACCTGAGCCCTTGGGCGTGGTATTAATTATTGGTGCGTGGAATTACCCGTTACAGTTGTTACTAAGTCCCTTAGTTGCAGCTCTTGCCGCCGGTAATTGTGCGTTAGTAAAGCCGTCAGAATTAGCGCCACAAACAGCTGCGTTATTAGAGCGTTTGCTTCTTGATTATTTGGCCGCCGATGCCATACAAATTGTCACCGGCGGAGCTGATACCGCCCAACATTTGTTGGCGCTACAGTGGGACCATATTTTTTATACCGGTGGTGGCCGCGTGGGCCGTATTGTGATGCGGGCCGCAGCAGAACATTTAACCCCTGTAACCTTAGAGCTCGGCGGAAAAAGCCCAGCGGTGGTCTTGGCTGATGCTGATTTAGCTGTAGCTGCTAAGCGTATCGCTTGGGGCAAATGGATCAACGCCGGACAGACCTGTATTGCACCTGATTATATTTTGGTCGACGAAACCGTCAAAGATGCTCTGGTCAAACATCTGATTGATGCTATTCAAGCCTTCTTTGGCGAAGCCATTGATCAAGCTGAAGATTATGGTCGGATAGTAAACAGTGAACATTGTCGCCGACTCGCTGGATATCTAGAGCCAGTAGCAGCCAATATCCTTTTCGGCGGCGAAGTCGATGTTGCTGAACGTTATATTCAACCAACCTTGGTTGAAGTCACGGATGTCAACACGCCGTTGATGCAAGAAGAGATCTTTGGCCCTATTTTACCCATTATCGGCGTCAAAAATTTAGCTGAAGCTGAGCAGTTTATTCGCCAGCGCGACAAGCCATTAGCCCTTTATGGCTTTAGTAAATCAGCACGGCAGCTACAACACCTTACTGAACATACGCATGCCGGCAACCAGTGTAATAACGACACGCTTATGTTTATGCTTAATCCTGAGCTGCCATTTGGTGGTGTGGGACCAAGCGGTATGGGCCGTTATCATGGTAAATTTGGGTTCACTACTTTTAGTCATATGAAAGCAGTGATGACTCGACCATTTTGGTCAGACCCGAGTTTCAGATATCCGCCCTACACGTCGTTTAAACAAAAATTACTGCGCTGGCTATCCTAACTAGCGCAGCCGCCTCAACAGATAACATGAGCCCGTATGAAAGAGGTTTCTAGTGCACTCCAATAATATTATCCAGGTTACCGCTGAGAATTTTCAGCAAGTTATTTTACAAGGCTCGGAACAGAAATTGGTTATTGTCGATTTCTGGGCCGATTGGTGTGAGCCTTGCAAGCAACTGATGCCAATCCTTGAAAAACTTGCAGCCGAATATGCAAATCAAGTTATTTTGGCCAAAATTAATTGCGACGAGCAACAGCATCTAGCCGCACAATTTGGTATTCGTAGTTTACCGACCGTAGCCTTTTTCAAAGACGGCCAAGCCATCGACGGTTTTGCCGGTGTAGAGAGCGAAGCTGCTATTCGCAATCGTATTACCCAGCACATACCAAGTATTGACGACGAACTATTTGCCCAGGCCCAACAAGCTGTAGTCGAGCAGGATTATAGCCAAGCATTCACCTTAGCGAAGCAAGCGCTTGATCTGAATCCGAACAATATTGATGCTAAATTAATTGTTGCCGATGCGGCTTGTGAATTAGGTCGAATCGAGCACACCAAAGAGCTCTTGAGTCAAATTAAGTTAGCGGATCAAAATCACTATTACCAGAGCATTCAAGCGAAGTTACACCTAGCCGAGCAAGCAGCCGATTCGCCTGAACTACGAGAACTAGAGCAACAACTGCAGCAACAACCTGACAACCATCAGCTCCGCTTAGAATTTGCTGCCAAGTTATTTGCCGCACAGCGTATTGAAGAAGCATTAGACAATGTCTTTGCTGTGTTAATTGCTGATTTGCACTTCGCTAATGCTAAACAGCAAGCGTTAGATATGCTCAATAGCTTGCCTAATGGCGATCCTCTGGCTGCGCAATATCGCCGGCGTTTGTACAGTATGCTTTACTAACCCTTCAAATTATTGCCACCGATCAGTAGCGCTGCTGCTGGTCGGCTTGCTGCGGTTCATCGCATCAGTTAGCATTAGTCGTTTAGCTATAATATAACAACGATAAGCAAAGGCGCTGAACTATGGCAACATCTCGCGAGCATTTCAGCTCAAAATTAGGTTTCATTTTAGCTGCGGCAGGATCTGCCGTCGGTATTGGTAATTTAGTCGGTTTTCCTGTTGCGGCGACCAAAAATGGTGGCGGCGCGTTTTTGATTATTTATGCCGCTTTTGTGGTCTTTATTTGTTTACCGCTAATGCTGGCCGAGATGGGCTTGGGGCGACGCGCTCAACATAGTCCCTATAAAGCCTACTCAGAATTAGGCGCAGGGTTAAAACGCTGGCGTTTGGCCGGCTGGCTGGCAACCATTACGCCCTTTATGATCGCCACTTTCTACATGGTTATCACGGTTTGGATTTTTGGCTACCTGTTTCAAAGCGTTACCGGCAATCTTGCCACTATTTCAGCTGATGGCTATTTCTCTGATTTCATCAAAAACTACAATTTTATCTGGTACCTCATTGCAGTTACCCTCGTTGTCAACGTGATACTCGTTGGAGGTGTTCGACAAGGCATTGAGCGCGCCTCAAAAATCCTAATGCCCGCACTCTTCATTATGCTGCTGCTACTGGTTGGCTTTGTGCTTAGTTTGGATAATGCCTTGGCTGGGTTAAAATTCTATTTGGTTCCTGATTTCTCAAAAATCACGGGCAGTGTCATCAATGGCGCGTTGGCCCAAGCGTTCTTTTCACTATCGCTGGGGATGGGCATTCTAATCACTTACGGCTCTTATTTCCGTCGCAGTGACGACATAGTCACTTCCGGCAAATTGGTTGCTTTAACTGACACCGCCGTGGCTTTTACCGCAGGCCTAATGACCTTGCCGGCAATTTTCGCGATTTATCCAGAGACTAACCCTGAGTCACTCAGCGAGTCATCGGTCAGTATGATTTTTTCGTTTTTCCCTAAAATCTTCCTAGAACTCTCTGTATCAATTGGTTACGTTGCCGCCAGCATTGCTGCCAGCGTCTTCTTTTTATTAGCCTTTGTGGCGGCAATCACCTCATTAGTCTCGATTATTGAAGTGCCAACCTCGTCACTTATGGAGAAGCGGCAGATGAGTCGTAAGCGTGCGCTTGCTATTATGGCTTCATTACTGACTTTGCTGACTGTAGTTGCGGCCACATCCTTCGGGCTGATTCCGATCTTTACTGAATTTACCTCTTATGCTGGCAGCAGCAAATCTGTGTTTGATGTTATTTATGACGTTTTTTATGACACCATTTTACCTCTAAACGGCCTACTCCTATGCCTCTTTGTCCGTTATCGTTGGCGTCGTAGTCAGCTCACAGCCGAGTTAAGTGAAGGTAATTCTGACTATACAAACTCGTGGTTTGCCCGTTATATTAACTTCTCAATAGGAACCTTTATTCCAGTTATTTTAGCTTTGGTTTTTGCTAACACTGTACTAACTAAGTTCTTTGGAATGTCATTAGTCTAAGAAGCAACTTAGCAACTGATTGAGCGACTCATGCTGAAGAAGTATTTAAAAGCGATAAAAACTGCCCAGGTGCGGGCAGTTTTTTTATTTGATGGTCCCACCCCCTGGCTGCAAGCTCATCGTCGGGCGGCACTTTCCCATATCAAAGATATCGTTCATATTTCTGATAAACATGACGACGCTAGCGCCATGCATAGATATCGCGACTATCTTGGCAACACGCATCATTTCTTGTTACTAGATTTCACGACCACTATTCATGCTGATGCGCTAGCAGCATTGCTAGGCACACTCAGTGGCGGCGGGGTTGCTTTTGTTCTACTTCCACCGCAAGACAGTCCCTTTCGGCAACGCTTAATCAACACCAGTCACAAGTTTCACCACGTCAGCGTGATGCATCCAAGCACAAGCTTTCGGCAACTTTTAACTGAGCAGCTTTCGCATTCACTAGAGCCCGCCCCACCGCTTGCTTTTCCCACCCGCGAGCAGCAACTTATCGTGCAGCAAATGGTGGATCTACCCGGCACCTGTCATCTACTCATGGCGGACCGTGGTCGCGGTAAAAGCACCACTTTAGGCTTAGCGGCCCAAGCTTGGATACGCAGTTATCGGGGGCGCGAATTAGTTGTCACTGGGCCAAAACCCAACTCAGTAGCAACCCTGTTAATGCACGCCGCTGACTCAGTCCGATTTGTTGCCTGGGATAGATTGTTGAGCGAGTACCCCAATCAAAGTGTACGCCTTATTATTGATGAAGCAGCAGCTATCCCAATTCATATACTCAAGCAGCTTAGCGAGCGCTTTACCGTGTGGGCTATTGCGACCACAGTAGAGGGTTATGAAGGGTGTGGGCGCGGCTTTGCTGTTCGTTTTGTAGACTGGTTACAAGTGCGCAAGATGTGTAAACAACACCAGTTATCTACCCCTGTGCGCTGGGCCCCAGCCGATACCTGCGAACCTTGGCTCAACGAAGCTCTGTTACTCAGAAACCAACCCAGTAGTGAGTTCACCAAGGTACTAACCAGCAGCCAAGTAGAGATTGAGGCTATTAACGCCCGCCAATTAACTGAACACCAACTGAGCGAAGTCATCAGCCTGTTGCTAGAAGCTCACTATCAAAGTAGTCCTAACGATTTAAAACTCTTGCTTGATGACGCCCAACAACACCTGTTAGTGGCGCGTGTTCAAGGACACATCGTCGGCGTTGTTTGGTACAGTGAAGAAGGTCCACTGCCAGCCAGATTGCAACTAGATATTCAAACCGGACGGCGCCGTCTTCACGGGAATATTTTGCCTCAAGCTGTAGCTTTCTACTTACAGCAAGGAGAGTGTTTGGATTGGCGTTGGTGGCGGGTTACTAGAATTGCCGTAGTAAAGGCCTATCGACGGCAGCGAATCGGACGTCAATTGTTAGATAAGCTGCAGGATATGGCGCAACAAGCCGGCATCGATGCATTAGGTTCAAGCTTTGGCGCTAGCCCTAAAGTGTTAGATTTTTGGCGTAGTAGCCCGTTTGAGTTAATCCGTTTAGGGCGCAAGCTAAATATGGCCAGTGGCTATCCTAATGCCTTGGTAGCAACTGGATTAACTCCTGCGGCCGCGTTATTTATTGCTCAACTGCATGCGTTTAGTAACGCTGAACTCGAATGGCGGCAGGGTCGTCCTGTAACCATCAACAGCTCTATTTATCGTATTGCAAGAGATATTCTAACGGGGTTTGCTTTTGGTAACTTACCCTTTACCGAAGCGCAGTTTTCGTGGAGTGTTTGTGATATCAAATATTCAATGAAAGCAGCCGGCCTAACCCTACCAGGTCAAATTCTGAAAGCCCACGAAGATTTGGCTAAATTAACCCAGAAGTACGGCTACAGCAGCCAACAAACCATGCAAAATCAATTGCGCTCGTTAGCTCGAGAATATCTAGAACTTTCTCGCTAATTTTACGTACTCAAGCTTCAAGCAGATGCTGTTTTTGTAAAAGTATGCTATCTTTTTCCCTTTGTATTCACCCACTGGATAAGGGTTATTTTCATGTCTAGAGTTCTAATTATTGGTGCCGGCGGTGTTGCCGGTGTGGTAGTAAAAAAATGCGCAATGCTGCCAGAGTATTTTTCTGAAATTCACTTGGCCAGCCGCACCCTGTCAAAATGTGAAGCCCTTCAACAAGAAGCGGGTAAAGACCGTGTCGTTGGTGTTTACCAAGTTGACGCTGACAATGCCGATAACGTCGCTGCTCTTATCCGCCAAGTTGAGCCAAGCTTGGTTATTAACGTAGCCTTACCTTATCAAGACCTTCCAATCATGGATGCCTGCTTAGAAACAGGCGTTCATTATTTGGATACGGCTAATTATGAGCCTAAAGACGAAGCCAAATTTGAGTACTCTTGGCAGTGGGCTTACCAAGATAAGTTCAAAGAAAAAGGTATTATGGCGTTGCTCGGCGCAGGCTTTGATCCAGGCGTAACTAACGTCTTTACTGCCTATGCAGCTAAACACTACTTTGACGAAATTCACTACCTAGACATCGTTGACTGTAACGGCGGTGACCACGGTCAAGCTTTTGCTACCAACTTTAACCCTGAGATTAATATCCGTGAAATTACTCAGCGTGGTAAGTTCTGGGAAAATGGTGAATGGCACGAAACAGATCCAATTAGCGTCCGTGAAGATTTAGATTATCCAAACGTAGGCGTACGTCCATCTTATCTACTCTTCCATGAAGAGTTAGAGTCTTTGGTTAAGCACTTCCCGACGTTGAAACGGGCGCGCTTCTGGATGACTTTTGGTGACCAGTATCTAACTCATTTACGGGTCTTAGAAAATGTTGGCATGACCTCAATTCAACCGATTGAATTCCAAGGTCAAAAAATCGTACCACTAGAATTCTTAAAAGCCGTATTACCTAACCCTGGTTCACTGGCCGAAGGCTACACTGGCTTAACTTGTATCGGTACCTACGTAACCGGTATTAAAGATGGTCAAGAAAAAACTATCTTCATCTACAATAACTGCGACCACGCAGCTTGTAATGCTGAAGTTGGTGCTCAAGCAGTATCTTATACCACTGGGGTACCAGCGATGATTGCCGCGTCTATGATGCTGCAAGGACACTGGCTGAAGCCAGGCGTTTGGAACATGGAACAATTTGATCCTGATGAATTTATGAACCGCCTCAACCAATACGGTTTACCGTGGCAAGTGGTTGAATGCGAATCACCTTTTAAGCGCTAAGACTATGTCCAATCCATACTTAGATAATGCTATTCCATCGCCTTGTTACGTTTGTGACGAGGCGTTGTTAGTGCGTAACTTAGAATTAATGCAACGAGTGCAGCAAGAAAGTGGCGCCCATATTATTTTGGCCTTAAAAGGCTTCTCTATGTGGAGCACCTTTCCAGTAGTGCGTAATTATTTACGTGGTTGCACCGCCAGTTCAGTCTGGGAAGCACGCTTAGCGTCCGAAGAGTTCGGACGCGAGGTGCATGCCTATGCTCCGGCTTACAAACCAGCTGATATTGATGCATTGTTGCCTCTGGTTCATCACATCTCCTTTAACAGCTTAAGTCAGTGGCAGCGCTATAAAGAGCAAACACTTGCTGCAGGCGTCTCTGCTGGCTTGCGCATCAACCCAGAACATCAAGAAGCCGAAACCGAACTTTATGATCCGAGCGCTCCAGGCTCGCGCTTAGGGATTCGTTTATGTGATCTTGAAGGTGCGGATTTAAGTGGTATTGAAGGGCTACACGTACATAACTTATGCGAATGTGATTCTTTTGCATTAGAGCGCACTCTTGCTGCTGTAGAGAGCAAGTTTGGTCACTTACTGCATCAGATGAAGTGGCTTAATTTAGGTGGTGGTCACTTGATGACTCGTGCTGGGTACGACGTCGAGCATTTAATTAAGCAGTTAAAACGGTTACAAGAAACCTATAAGCTTCAGGTTATTCTTGAGCCCGGTTCTGCCGTAGCTTGGCGTACGGGTCCACTCGTAGCTGAAGTGGTAGATATCGTTGAGAATGACGGGCAAATCGCTATTCTTGATATTTCTGCAACAGCTCATATGCCAGATGTGCTAGAAATGCCTTATCGCCCCATGGTTACTGGAGCTGACGAAGCAGGTAAATTAGCTTATACCTACAAACTAGGTGGCAATTCATGCCTTGCTGGCGATGTTATCGGTGCTTATAGCTTTGCTGAACCATTGCAGCCTGGCGACCGCCTCATTTTTGAAGATATGATGCATTACACCATGGTTAAAACAACTTTCTTTAATGGTGTCGAGCATCCAAGCATAGGCATTCTTCGTAGCAATGGTGAGTTTGAACTCATTAGAAAATTCACTTACGAAGATTTTCGAGACAAACTTTCTTAAATCCAGTCAAAAACAGCGTCTTCAAGACGCTGTTTTTTTATCTGCCACCAAGTTCTTATAGTCGCTACAACACACTAATTAGTTTTAGCATAATACGATAACCCTTGAAGCACTAACTCAGTTCTGAGTTCGCCTCGACGCTTTAAATCAGCCGGTAGCAATGGGGTTGAGCCTCCGCTAAACAATACACGAAAATCAAACCAATCAAGCTCAGTCTCAGAAACCGCTAGCGCCTGTCTAATCACCCCAACAAAAGCATTCACACAGCCATTAGCTAAACACTCAGGCGTAGAGCGGCCCACTTGCTGCGCCTTTCCCCAATCGGTATCAGCATCCGAGAACACTTTCGGGGCACGCGCTGTTACCGCCTGCTTCATTAAATCTACACCGGGTACAATCCAGCCACCAAGGTGCTTACCTTCAGCATTCAACCAATCTACGGTGATCGCTGTTCCAGCATCAATAATTAAGGTCGCCTTAGGAACCTCATTATAAGCACCAATCAAAGCTAACCAACGATCGACGCCAAGGTGCTGAGGCGTCTCATAGGCGTTTTCCACTCCAAACGCTGCCTGTTCAGACTGAATGGTGGTGATGGGTGCTGCAAATTGTGATAGCCAAGCTTCCACTTGTTGCGCCCGCTCAGTACCACTCACTTCAGCCAACCAAATCCCTTTTAATGAATGCTCTATTTGCTGTTTAGGTAAATCACTATAACTTACATTAAATAAAGGTTCTAAATGCCCTTCTGCGTCCATTAGTGCCGTTTTTACACGGGTATTACCCGCATCTACTAATAACTTAAATTCCATATCTTAAACTCACTTCACCTGCGTGATAACGCTCTAATTTGCCTTCGCGTTTAAGTAATAAAGCACCATTTTCATCAATGCCCTCGGCGATACCCACAATCTCTTTGTCACCCATAATAATTTTTACCGGTTGCATAGCTAACCGATCGTATTTATGCCAGCGTTTTAAAAATGGGGAGAGTCCTGTTTGTTCGTATTCTTTAATAGTCTTATGACAGCATGCCACCAACTTCGTAGCCCACATGTTTCGATTTATCGGCTTGTTTAAAAGTCGCTGAACATCAGTCCAAGGTTGTTCTACTTCATTTAAGAACCAATCAGGTGTTTGCAGATTAATACCAATACCCACTATCGCATGTGCTGGGCCAACTGCTTGGCCTTCCAGTTCAATAAGAATTCCGGCGATCTTTCTACCACCTACTAAGACGTCATTTGGCCACTTTAACTCAACACCGTAAATCCCTTCTTGCTCAAACAACTGCGCAAGCGCAGCGCCAAGAGCAATACTTAAGCCCATAGCCGCCGCCATGCCCTGTTCTAAGCGCCAATACATACTCATGTAGAGATTACTTCCAAAGGGCGATAACCACGCCTTTCCGCGGCGCCCACGCCCCTGTGTCTGTGCTTCTGCAAGAACCGTGGCACCACTTTCAATCACACCGGTAAGCCGGTCTTTAAGTAGGTCATTAGTGGAACTAACGACACGCTCTAAGTGAACCACTGGGGCAGCCGCACCTGATCCTTTTGCTAACGCGCGATTAATAGCGTCTAGATCAAGCAGCTGAAGCGGTTTCGCTAAACGATAACCTTTGCCAGTAACACGAAAAACGTCTAAGCCGAACTTTGCTAGTTCTTTCATATATTGGCTAACCGCTGTGCGGCTAACGCCTAACTCTTCACCCAAGACTTCGCCAGAGTGAAAGTTACCATCAGCCAGAATCTCGATGACACGTGCAATATTCTGAGTTTTTTTTCTCATATGCTAACTAATGCTCCGTTCGCATAAATACGAACTTCCGCCTCCAATTCCACTTTAAAGGTCGTAACTACAGCTAATTTGATTGTTCTTGCTAACTCAATAAGATCAGTACCCGTTGCTTGATTAGTATTAACCAACACTAGAGCCTGCCGGTCATGGACACTGACACCACCGATAGCTCGTCCCTTCCAGCCCAAATGGTCGATCATCCAACCCGCTGCAACTTTATAACGATCTGCAGCTATTGGATAACAAGGAATGCCAGGAAACTTGTCTCTCAACCACTCCATCTGCTGTAAGTCCACTTCAGGATTCTTAAAGAAACTACCAGCGTTAGGCTGTTGTGCTGGGTCGGGAAGCTTAAGTTGACGCACTGACACTACCTTTTGAAAGATTTGTTGAGCCGATGCCTCACAACCTAACTCGCGTAGCTCGCCATAGTCCACCATCGCCTGCCATTGTTTGGGCAACTTAAAAGTGACCGAAAGAATAACCCAATGATTCGGTTCTTGCTTAAATATACTCTCTCTATAAGCAAATAAACAGTCTGACTTAGTTAAGTGCGTCACGACTTTAGTATAACGATCCCACACTTCGACAGACTCGATAAAATCGGCTACTTCGCGACCATAGGCCCCTATATTTTGCACCGGTGCTGCGCCTACGGTACCTGGAATCAAGGCCAGGTTTTCAAACCCATAGATTCCCTTAGCTAAAGTAGCTTCTACCAAGCTATGCCAATGAGTGCCTGCGGCAGCCTTAATTATCCATGCATCATCTTGTTCAGTATATTCAACACCAGACAATTCAACCTTAACTAGAGTGCCCGCAAAATCGCCACAGAAAACCGTATTGCTACCAGCCCCCAGCACTAGATAGTCTTCTAAGCTTGCTAGCTCAGCTATTTGTTCACGGTTCTCGAGAATATAGCAGCAGTTCCCAATCGCCTTTAGGCGAAAGGTGTGTAGCTGTTGTAACTGAATTTGTTCTATTTTATTCATCATAAACGGAATTATACGGCAAATAGATTAGAGTCGATAATGGTTATTGGATTTTAGCTATTGGGTATTAGCTATTAGCTATTAGCTGTTGGCTGTTGGCTGTTGGCTATAGTTATTGGCTACTGCTACTGGTATTGCTACTGGCTGTTGGCGGGTGTTGAACTATTGATGAGTTGTGATTG
>NZ_JBOJLN010000023.1:0-19911 GCF_050750165.1 Pseudidiomarina sp. WS423
GGCGAAAGCCAGCTTTTTTATGGGTTAAAGCTAATTAGGCTTGTTCACGAGCAATGGCACGATAGCCAATGTCAGTGCGATAGAATGCCTGGTTCCAACGGATCTTACTAACGCCAGCATAAGCTTGCTGTTGAGCAGCGCTCACGCTATCGCCAATAGCAGTCACACACAGAACGCGGCCGCCGGCCGTCACTACTTGCCCTTCAGTATTGAGAGCCGTGCCAGCATGAAAGACCTTCACGCCAGTGGCTTCAGCTTCAGTAATGCCTGAAATCGCATCACCTTTGGCATAGCCATCTGGATAACCGCCAGCCGCCATCACCACGCCCACAGTCGCACGCGGATCAAACTGAATCTCACGACCAGCTAATTGGCCGGCGCAGGCAGCTAAGCACAGTTCAACTAAATCAGACTGTAAGCGCATCATGATGGGTTGAGTTTCAGGATCACCAAAGCGGCAATTGTACTCAAGTACTTTGGCGCTGCCGTCTGCTGCAATCATCAAACCAGCATAGAGAAAGCCAGTGTAAGGATGGCCTTCAGCTGCCATACCCTCTATGGTTGGCTGAATCACATGCTGCATCACCCATTCGTGCACACTAGGGGTAACCACAGGGGCTGGGGAGTAAGCCCCCATACCGCCCGTATTAGGGCCTTGGTCGCCGTTGTCACGTGCTTTATGATCTTGGCTCGAGGCAAACGGCAGCGCCGTAGTGCCATCCACCATGACAATAAAGCTTGCCTCTTCACCAACTAAGAACTCTTCAATCACTACTCGGCTACCCGCATCACCAAAGCGGTTACCTGCCAGCATGTCAGCAATAGCAGCATCAGCTTCAGCAAGAGTTTGCGCAATGATCACGCCTTTGCCAGCAGCTAAACCGTCAGCTTTGATGACGATTGGAGTGCCTTGCGCACGCACATAGGCTTGTGCGGCTTCAACGTCCGTAAAGGTGCCATAGGCAGCGGTTGGTATTTGGTGACGTGCTAAAAAGTCTTTGCTGAAAGCTTTTGAGCCCTCAAGTTGAGCTGCGGCCTGAGTTGGCCCGAAAATAGTGAGGCCCGCTGCGGTAAAACTGTCAACGACGCCCGCAACCAGCGGCGCTTCTGGGCCTACAATCGTTAGGGCAACCTGCTGCTGTTGCGCAAAGGCTAGTAAGGCAGCGATATCATCAGCAGCAATGGCCACGTTTTCGATACCAGTTTCAATAGCAGTGCCGGCATTACCAGGAGCGACAAACACTTGCTCCACACCCTGACACTGTGCGGCTTTCCAAGCTAATGCATGTTCGCGGCCACCGCCGCCAATTACCAATACTTTCATGAAGGTACTCGTTAATTATGAGGTTTAACAAATTTTAACGTAAAGCGGTCACTCTCACCAATCTCAATATACTTGTCGCGATCTTGATCGCCGGCAGCTAAGGTTGGTGGCAAGGTCCATACGCCGCGTGGATGCTCAGTGGTGTCGTTTGGATTCGCATTGATCTCACTGCGCGCAACCAGTTCAAATCCAGCCGCCTCAGCGAGTGCGATGGTATAGCTTTCTTTGATATAGCCGCTTGATTCCATATCACTATCCGGACGAGTTTCCGGTAACCGGTGATCAACAATCCCTAACATGCCACCGGGTTTGAGAGCTTGATAAAAGGTCGCAAAGGCACCTTTCATACCGGCTTCACCACTGGCCATGTACCAATTATGCAGGTTACGGAAGGTGAGCACTCTATCAGCACTTGCTGGTGGTGCAATAGTACTATTCTCTAAGGGCGAAAATTCAGTGATGATGACGTTACCGAACAGAGCATCGTTAGCAACTCGTTCGGCATAGTTAGCGCGCGCACGAATAGCGAAACCACGCTCGTCAGAAGTGGCAAAGCCAGCCGCATAGAGTTGCCCATGCTGATGCAGATAAGGGGCTAGGATTTCGCTATACCAACCACCACCTGGCCAAATCTCGACCACTGTGTGGTGCGGCTCCACTTCAAAAAACTCGAGTGTTGCTTGGGGATTTCGGTACTGATCTCGTTGCATGTTGCTTGGCGTGCGCGCCGGGCTATTCATGGCTTCGGCCAATGCGGTGCTGTGAGCAGGGGCAGCTGCTTCATTCGAGCAGGCGCCCAGTAACGGAGTAAACAGTAGCGCTACGGCTACACCGGTTAATAGTTGGCGTTTAGTGGGCATCGCTAGTTTCCTTTTGCATCATTAAGTTATATGAGCTTAGCGCTAATCGTTCAGTTAGCAACTAAGCTCGCTCTCAATAACCTACGAATTAGTGACGGAAATGGCGCATTCCAGTAAAGACCATGGCGATCCCATGCTCGTTGGCAGCTGCGATAATTTCTTCGTCACGAATCGATCCACCGGGTTGAATAATGGCAGTAATACCAGCCGCAGCAGCAGCGTCAATCCCGTCGCGGAAGGGGAAGAAGGCATCGGATGCCATCACCGAGCCTGCTACCTCAAGGTTCTCATCAGCAGCTTTGATACCAGCGATCTTGGCGCTGTATACACGGCTCATTTGGCCGGCGCCAACGCCAATCGTCATACCGTCTTTGGCATACACAATCGCATTAGATTTCACAAATTTGGCTACTTTCCAGCAGAATAACAAGTCTTCCAACTGCGCGGCAGTTGGCTGCTTGTCGGTAACCACTTTGAGATCGGCTATGGTGATTTCACCTAAATCGTTGTCTTGCACCAACAAGCCACCATTAACGCGCTTGTAGTCGAAACTTGGTACTCGTTGTGGTGCCCATTCGCCACACTCGAGTACGCGCACATTGGTTTTACTAGCGAGTGCATCTTTAGCCGCTTGGCTAATCACCGGGGCAATAATGACCTCAACAAACTGACGCGCCACGATTGCAGCAGCGGTCTCACCGTCAAGCTCACGGTTAAAAGCAATAATGCCACCAAAGGCTGAGGTTGGGTCGGTTTTAAAGGCGCGTTCATAAGCATCCAACGGATGGTTACCGATTGCCACGCCACATGGGTTGGCATGTTTCACAATCACACAAGCTGGTGCAGTAAAAGATTTCACACACTCAAGGGCGGCATCAGTGTCGGCAATGTTATTAAAGGATAATTCTTTACCCTGCAGCTGAATCGCAGTGGCGACTGATGCTTCTGCTGGTTTGTGCTCAACATAAAAAGCGGCTTGCTGATGGCTGTTTTCGCCATAGCGTAAATCTTGTTTCTTCTGTAACTGGGTATTAAAGGTACGTGGGAATTTACTGCTTTGCTGGGGCAACCGTGCGCCAAAATATTGAGCAATCATGCCATCATATTGAGCTGTGTGTTCAAAAGCTTTAATCGCTAAGTTAAAACGAGAATCGAAGCTTAGGCTGTTTTGATTAGCATCCATCTCGGCAATAACTGCGGCGTAATCATCAGCATTCACAATAATAGTCACGTCTTGATGATTTTTGGCGGCTGCACGCACCATCGTTGGGCCACCAATATCAATATTCTCTACCGCATCAGCATGGCTACAATCTGGTTTCGCGACAGTTTCTGCAAACGGGTATAAATTTACTACCACCATATCTATGGCAGCAATACCTTGCTCTTGCATCACCGCTTGGTCTCGATCACGACGAGCTAAAATGCCGCCATGAATTTTAGGATGCAAGGTCTTTACGCGACCGTCCATAATCTCCGGCTGGCCAGTATGTTCTGACACATCTGTTACGGCAATTTGGTGCTGGCGCAGTAAGGCTGCCGTACCACCTGTTGAGAGCAGCTCGACGCCACGTTGCACCAAAGCCTGAGCAAATTCGACAATGCCAGTTTTGTCAGAAACACTGAGTAAAGCGCGTTGAATAGGGCGGTGTTGCATGAAATGTTACCTTTCTTTAATAGTGAGTATTAAGTATTCAGTAGATACCAGTAAACTAAGATAGTTAATTTAAGTATGTGTTAGCAAATAACCTAGGCGTTAAAAACTGAGGATTAGAAAGAAAAAAAGAGCACACCAGGCGCTCTTTTTTTGGGGGCACTTAGTTCATGCCGTATTTTTTCAGCTTCTTACGCAAGGTACCACGGTTAATGCCAAGCATTGTCGCGGCGCGGGTTTGATTACCACGCGTGTAAGTCATGACCTCTTCTAACAACGGTGCTTCAACTTCAGCCAAAACCAACTCATACAATTCTTCAGGATCATGTCCTTCTAATTGCTTTAAGAATGAGTTCATGGCTTGCTTTACTGAATCACGTAGTGGCTTCGGCTGGGCATTGTTACCAATGGTGGTAAATGGAGAAACCGGGTCACGATGTGCGTTTTGATCAAACATAGGTGCGCTCTATCTCTTTAGTTTACTGTTACAAAAAAATTCGCCAAGGCGTCGAGTTGCTCGGCTGCATCCTCAATCACCAAAAACTGCTGGCGAAAATCCGCATTGGGTTGTTGTTGTTGCAAGTACCAACCCACATGTTTTCTGGCAATCCTTACACCGCTAAAGTCACCATAGTGTGCGTGCAAGCGTTTCACATGCTGCTGCACAACTCGGCTAACTTCATGCGCCGTTGGTGGTGCTAAGTGTTCGCCCGTTGCTAAAAAATGGGCGATCTCACGAAACAACCAAGGATTACCTTGGGCGCCGCGACCAATCATGATGGCGTCGGCACCGGTATACGCTAAAACCTCGCGTGCTTTTTCTGGCGTCGTAATGTCGCCATTAGCAACTACGGGTATCGACACCGCCGCCTTGATTGCTTTGATGGTGTCGTACTCGGCGTGGCCTTTGTACATACAAGCTCGAGTACGTCCGTGTACGGCTAACGATTGTATTCCCGCTTGCTCCGCAATTTGGGCAATGGTTACTCCGTTACGATGCTCAGGCGTCCAGCCTGTGCGAATTTTTAGCGTGACTGGCACATCCACAGCAGCTACCACAGCAGTTAGAATAGCTTCTACAAGCTTTGGATACTGCAGCAGGGCCGAGCCAGCTAATTTCTTATTCACCTTTTTTGCTGGGCAGCCCATATTGATATCAATGATTTGCGCTCCGTGCTCAACATTGTGAACAGCAGCCGCAGCCATCAATTCAGGTTCTGACCCTGCAATTTGCACAGCTTTCACTCCCGGTTCATCAGCATGGCCCATTCGGTCTTGCGACTTTTTAGTGGCCCACACTTGCGGATTGCTCGAGAGCATTTCGGACACTGCCAACCCGGCTCCCAATTCTAAGCAGAGCTGTCGAAATGGAAGGTCTGTCACACCGGCCATGGGTGCGAGAATTACCGGATTTTCTATTGGATATGGTCCGATCCGCATCGGTTAAAAACTGTGCAACTCAAGGGTCGGAAATTTTAGGGAATTTAGCGCAGAAAGAAAAGGCTGTAATTTGTACAAAAACAGCCTTTTTTGCATTTTTTCCACTTGACAAAGTTACTCAAGACTAGTGTTTGCGTTTCGCGTGTAACATCACCCAACCTTCGCTGACACGAACCGGGCTAAAGTCGAATTCTTTGTTATAAGCGGCTTGTACTGCCGGAACTTGACGCTCCAGAATACCAGACATGATGAGTTCACCGCCTGGAGCAACAAAAGCACTAATGACCGGAGCTAATTCTTGTAAGGGGCCGGCCAAAATATTGGCCATGACCAACTCGGCTTGTAACTCCGGTTGCTGACTTGGTAAATACACGGCTAAGCGTTCAGCAACACCATTGCGCTCAGCATTGGCGGTACTGGCAATCAGAGCTTGTTGATCGATATCGGTACCAATAGCCTGTTTGGCACCCAGCAACAATGCTGCAATCGCCAAAATGCCTGAGCCACAGCCAAAATCAACCACGGTCTTACCAGCCACCTCAGCGCTATCCAACCATTCCAAACAAAGTGCCGTAGTAGGGTGAGTTCCTGTACCAAAGGCCATCCCCGGGTCGAGCATGATATTGACCGCATCGGGCTCGGGGATATCACGCCAGCTAGGGCAAACCCACAGCCGTTGACCAAAACGAATGGGATGAAAGTTATCCATCCACTCACGCTCCCAATCTTTGTCTTCAAGAGCATCGGTTTTGTATTGTAGCTCGTCTTTGAAGTAACTCGATTTGCGCAGGTTAGCGAGGATTGGTTTAAGGTCGGTTTCAGCTGGAAACAAACCAGTCACTAGAGTTTCCTGCCAATAGATGAGTTCGCCCAGCGGAGGCTCAAAAATCGGGTTGTCTTGGGCATCGCGATAGGTGACGGCCATAGCGCCATTGCCCTGCAGCATGTCGCCCACAAGGGGCGCATGCTTTTCAGGAGCCGATACGGTAAGTTGAATCCAAGGCATAGGCGTTAGTGACCACCCATGCCGAGCTTTTTCTCTAGATAGTGGATGTTCGTGCCACCGTGCTGGAAGTTTTCATCGGCCATGATGTCTTTCTGCAATGGCACATTGGTTTTAATACCTTCAATGATTAACTCACTCAGCGCATTGCGCATACGCGCTATTGCTACATCACGATTTTCACCATAGGTAATTAACTTGCCAATCATCGAATCGTAATTAGGTGGTACTCGATAATCTGCATACACATGCGAATCCCAACGCACTCCTAAACCACCTGGTGGGTGGAAGCGGGTGATGGTACCCGGCGATGGAATAAAAGTTGCTGGATCTTCAGCGTTAATCCGGCATTCAACAGCATGTCCGCGAATCACTACGTCTTCTTGTGA
Organism: Pseudidiomarina sp. WS423; assembly: GCF_050750165.1. Taxonomy (NCBI): domain Bacteria; kingdom Pseudomonadati; phylum Pseudomonadota; class Gammaproteobacteria; order Alteromonadales; family Idiomarinaceae; genus Pseudidiomarina; species Pseudidiomarina sp. WS423. The sequence continues at coordinate 6,671 of NZ_JBOJLN010000023.1, forward strand.
AATCGATAATTGACGACCCGCGGCAATGCGCAGTTGCTCTTTAATGAGATCGATTCCGGTAACCATTTCGGTAACTGGATGCTCAACCTGAATACGGGTATTCATTTCAATGAAATAGAATTCGCCGTTTTCGTAAAGGAACTCAAACGTACCGGCACCACGATAGCCAATCTCGATGCAGGCTTTGGCACAGCGTTCACCAATAAACTTACGCATCTCTGCGGTAATGCCTGGTGCTGGCGCTTCTTCAACGACCTTTTGGTGGCGGCGTTGCATCGAACAATCTCGCTCACCTAAGTAAACGGCGTTACCTTGACCATCAGCCAACACTTGAATCTCAATATGGCGAGGATTCTCTAAAAACTTCTCCATGTACACCATGGAGTTACCGAAGGCTGCTCCGGCTTCTGCTTTGGTGGTGCTAATAGCGCGAATCAGTTCGTCTTCTTTACGCACGACCCGCATGCCACGACCACCGCCGCCCCCAGCAGCTTTTACTATCACTGGATAGCCAATACGCTTAGCGGTTTTTAAGTTGGTGGCTTCATCGTCACCTAACGGACCGCCAGAGCCAGGCACACAAGGCACGCCTGCTTTCTTCATCGCCTCAATAGCAGAAACTTTATCGCCCATCAGGCGAATAACATCAGCGGTTGGGCCGACAAAAATGAAACCAGAGTTTTCTACTTGTTCGGCAAAGTCGGCATTCTCAGCAAGAAAGCCATAACCCGGGTGGATAGCTGCTGCGTCAGTAATTTCCGCCGCACTAATAATGCGTGGAATATTCAAATAACTATTAGTAGCAGGTGCATCGCCAATACAGATAGACTCATCGGCTAGCAGCACATGCTTCAAATTGCGGTCAACGGTAGAGTGTACCGCTACGGTTTTAATTCCGAGCTCTTTACAGGCGCGCAAAATACGCAGCGCAATCTCGCCTCGGTTAGCTATAACAACCTTATCTAACATGATTTTGGTCCTGGCTGATGCCGTTACTCAATAACAAATAATGGCTGATCAAACTCAACCGGCTCACCGTTTTCTACAAGAATTTGTTTCACCACTCCGCCTTTGTCGGCTTCGATCTGGTTCATCATTTTCATCGCTTCTACAATGCATAAGGTTTCGCCAGCTTTAACCTGTTGGCCAACGCTGACAAAGTCAGCGGCACCCGGTGCTGGAGCTGCGTAGAAAGTGCCAACCATAGGTGATTTAACAACATGGCCTGAAATTTCTGGCGCTGCTGCTTCTGCTGCAGGTGCTGCCGCCGCTGCCGCCGCCGGAGCTGGTGCCGGAGCAGGATAATGATGCATCGGTGCCGCTTGATAATGGACCGGAGCGCTGTGGCTGCCACCACGATGAATACGAACGGATTCTTCACCTTCGGTAATTTCTAATTCAGCGATACCAGATTCTTCTACTAGTTCGATTAATTTCTTAATTTTACGAATATCCATGAGTATTAATTACCTAATTAAATGTTATGAGTTGTGCTGTAAGTGCTGCTGGGCTGCTTGCAACGCGAGGCTATAGCCTTGCGCGCCAAGTCCACAGATAACCCCTACGGCTAGGTCTGATAAATAAGAATGCTTACGAAAGGCTTCGCGTGCATGAATATTGGAAAGATGTACTTCGATAAAAGGAATAGCTACCCCGGCCAAGGCATCACGCAAGGCAATGCTAGTATGAGTAAAGGCGCCTGGGTTGATTAGAATAAAATCGACATGGGTGGTTCTAGCTTCATGAATCCACTCAAGCAGTTGATGCTCAGCATTAGACTGTCTGCAGTCTAAAACAAGGTTTAACTGCTCAGCTTGTTGCCGCAGTTGATGCTCAATATCATTGAGGGTTTGTGAACCATAAATATCGGGCTCCCGAGTGCCTAACAAATTAAGGTTAGGGCCATTGAGAAGCAATAGTCTTGATGTTCTGGCATTTTTTGTCGTCATAATGCTGCGATCTGCTGCGAAACGTCATGTCTCTAGGAATTTAGAGAATTAGAGGCCAAATTTGGCCTCTAGTTCCATGCTTATCTTGGCATTATAGAGAAAAAATGAGATTACGCAGCAAAATACTGGTCTTATCACCGCAGTTCGCTGCAATCTTTAATTTTCTGTTGTACTTTTTACATGCTCTGTAAATTCATCCGCCGGTAAAAACCCAGTGACTCTGGCACCTTGAACTTCCTCGCCGGCATAGAAAAATAAAATGGTAGGCAAACCTAATACCTGGTAGTGCTGCAATATTGCATTGTTCTCAGCCGTGTTGGCGGTAACGTCTGCTTGTAGCAAGCGCACATCGCTCAAGGCTTGCTGAACCTGCTCGTTAGCAAAGGTGTAGCGCTCAAACTCTTTACAAGCAACGCACCAGTCGGCGTACAAATCTAACATCACCCACTGTTGATTAGCTGCGGCTGCTGCTAACTCGGCCTCAATTGCGGCAACAGAAGTCACTTGTTTGAAAGGCAAATGAGCGCTGCTGGGCTGTGGCCACCAGGTATAGAGTAAGCCACTAGCAAGAATTAGCCAAACACTGCTGAACACCACTGCTGGCTTGCGCGCCATTTCAGCCCAGCCGCTAACAATAAGGTAAATCGCACTAGCACAGATAAAGAGCACCCATAGCCAATCTGCTACGTGAAAGGGCAAGAGGCGTTCTACTAAAACCAGCGCAACTGCGAGCAAGATAACGCCGAACAACCGTTTTACTGTGTTCATCCAAGCGCCGGCTTTAGGCAATAGTTTGCCACCCGTTACTCCGAACACTAATAAGGGTAGGCCCATGCCGATACTCAATGCATATAGAATGGCCCCGCCATTTACGATATCGCCCGACTGCGCAATGAATAGCAGCACGCCAGATAGCGGAGCGGTAGTGCATGGTGAGGCTATTAATCCTGATAGGGCACCCATAATAAAGACACTGGAATGTGCTCCACCACGTTGACCTTGGCTAATACTATTGAGGTAATTTTGCCACTTACTCGGTAAGGTGATGGTATACACACCCATCATACTCAGGGCCAGCAACACAAACACTAGGGCTAGCACCACTAACAAAACTGGGTGCTGTAACATGGCTTGATAGCGCAATCCAGCTAGGGCTACCACAATACCTAGTGCTGAATAGGTCACGGCCATCCCTTGTACATAAGCGAACGACAAGGTAAATGCACGCAGCGTGGTTAAGGGTTTGCGCGCAGCTGTTGTCGAGCCAGTAGCCGATGCAGCAGGCCCAGAAGACCCCATGATGATGGCAGAAATAATCGGGTACATAGGCAACACGCAAGGCGTAAAAGCTAAGCCAATCCCGAGGACTAAAAATAAGCCCAGTGACAACCACAGAGGCTGCTCATGAATTGCATCAAAAATGCTAGCAGATTCTGATTGTTGACTATTCTCAGTGATCTGCTCAAAAGACACTGCCGTGCCTGTGGCTTGTACGGCATTCAGCGCGATGGTTTTATCCGTGGGCGGGTAACATAAACCGGCATCGGCGCAGCCCTGATAAGAAATCACGAAAGTTTGCTGAGGCGCCGCCTGCTGCAATTCATAAGTGATTTCAACGTAATCGCGATACACCACCGTTTCGCCGAAAAACTCATCAACGTGGGGCTCACCTTCTGGTAATTGTGGTTGCGCTTGCAAAGCCACATCACTTTTCACCACAAATCGGTGCTGGTAGAGATAATAAGATGGCGCAATGGTCCATTGTAAGGTCAGCTGATCGCCGTCTTGCTTAAAATTGAACGCAAAAGCTTCGTCAACAGGTAAGAATTCGGGTTGTTGAAAAGGGTCACTACTTTGGAGCTGAAACTGTTGTGCCTGAGCCCCAGCAGTGAGCAACCATACTAGCGCGAATAAAGTAGAGAGAATAACGAGAGGGTACTGCTTAACTGTCATGATTGGGTGACCTGTGTTATCCAATTTAAATAATCGGGTGAGCCTTCCGTAATAGGCACAGCAATAAGTTCCGCCACATCGTAGGGGTGTGCCTGTTGCACCAGCGCAAAGAGTGCCTCAAGACAGCCTACGGTTGTCTTGATCTGTAACAAGACTTCTTCATCGGCATGGATATGATCATCCCACCAATACATGGATGTTGTTGGCGATGAAATATTAACGCAGGCAGCTAAGCGCGCTCGTAAAACTTTTTCAGCAATGGCTTTAGCTGATTGCTTGCTAGGACAACTGCATACCACAATACGATAGGTTGACGATGTTGGCATTAGTTTTATCTCTTCTCATTGAGTACGCTAAAAGACTATCTTACGACCAGTATACGAAAACAAAAAAAATTTATCATTGCACCTTGAGTTCTTATTTTTACCCCCCATAACTGGTGCACATTCACTTTTTAACTGCTTTGGCTCATCCCCAAAGCTTTTATCAACCCACAAACTTAGGTTTAGGAGTTATCCAAGATGAAACTTCGTCCTTTACATGATCGAGTGATCATTAAGCGTTCAGAAGCAGAAACTAAATCTGCTGGTGGTATTGTATTGACCGGTTCAGCCGCAGAAAAATCAACCCAAGGTGAGGTTGTAGCTGTAGGTAACGGTCGTATCCTTGAAAATGGCGAGGTAAAAGCGCTAGACGTAAAAGTTGGCGATACCGTGCTATTTAACGAAGGATATGGTGTTAAGACGCAAAAGATCGAGGGTGAAGAGTACTTGATCATGAGCGAATCAGACATTCTAGCGATCGTAGAAGGCTAAGGAGAAATAAACATGGCAGCTAAAGAAGTCATTTTTGGAAACAGTGCACGTCAACGCATGCTTAAAGGCGTGAACGTTCTTGCTGACGCAGTTAAAGTAACTTTGGGCCCGAAGGGTCGTAATGTCGTCCTAGAAAAATCATTTGGCGCACCTTTGATCACCAAAGATGGTGTTTCAGTAGCCAAAGAGATCGAACTAGAAGATAAGTTCGAAAATATGGGCGCACAGATGGTGAAAGAAGTTGCCTCTAAAGCTAATGACGAAGCAGGTGACGGTACTACCACTGCTACTGTGTTAGCTCAAGCAATTGTCAACGAAGGCTTGAAAGCGGTTGCTGCGGGCATGAATCCAATGGATTTAAAACGCGGTATTGATAAAGCCGTCATCAGTGCTGTTGAAGAGCTGAAGAAAATTTCACAACCTTGTGACAACACCAAAGCTATCGCTCAGGTAGGTACCATCTCAGCTAACTCAGATAGCACCATCGGTGAAATCATCGCTAAAGCGATGGAAAAGGTAGGCAAAGAAGGTGTTATCACGGTTGAAGAAGGTCAAGCATTGCAAGATGAACTTGACGTTGTTGAAGGTATGCAGTTTGACCGTGGTTACCTATCACCTTACTTCATCAATAATCAAGAAAACGGCACTGTTGAATTAGAAAGTCCGTTTATTTTATTGGTTGATAAAAAAGTATCAAACATTCGTGAATTGTTACCAGTTCTTGAAGGTGTAGCTAAATCAGGTAAGCCATTATTGATTATTGCCGAAGATGTTGAAGGTGAAGCCTTAGCGACTTTAGTTGTGAACAACATGCGTGGCATCGTGAAAGTAGCTGCAGTAAAAGCACCAGGCTTCGGCGATCGCCGTAAAGCTATGTTGCAAGACATCGCTGTATTGACTGGCGGTACTGTGATTTCAGAAGAAATTGGTATGGAGCTTGAGAAAGCTCAACTAGAAGATCTAGGTACTGCCAAACGAGTCGTGATCAACAAAGACAACACTACTATTGTTGATGGTAACGGCGACCAAGCAGCCATTGAAGGCCGTGTTGCTCAGATTCGTCAACAAGTAGAGGAAACTACTTCTGATTACGACCGCGAAAAACTGCAAGAACGTTTAGCTAAACTTGCTGGCGGTGTTGCAGTTATTAAAGTAGGTGCTGCGACTGAAGTAGAAATGAAAGAGAAGAAAGCACGTGTTGAAGATGCTCTGCATGCAACTCGCGCAGCGGTAGAAGAAGGCGTTGTGCCTGGTGGTGGTGTAGCATTAGTGCGAGCTGCTAGCAAACTTGCTGACTTACGCGGTGATAATGAAGACCAAAACGTAGGTATCAAGTTAGCACTTCGTGCGATGGAATCACCACTGCGTCAAATCGCTACTAACGCTGGCGCTGAAGGTTCTGTGGTAGCCAATAACGTGAAAAACGGCGAAGGTAACTACGGTTACAACGCAGGTCAAGACGTGTATGGCGACATGCTAGAAATGGGTATTTTGGATCCAACCAAAGTAACTCGTTCAGCGTTACAGTTTGCTTCATCTATCGCAGCCTTGATGATTACTACCGAAGCTATGGTAGCGGAAGTGCCAAAAGATGAGCCAGCTGCTCCAGATATGGGCGGCATGGGTGGAATGGGCGGCATGATGTAATTTCGATTACGTCATAAAACCATTCAAAACGGGGAGATGTTTCGGCATCTCCCTTTTTTATTTTGTATGTCACACTTTCAATCCGACTAGCGTCTAAACTAATAGAAGCGCATATAATGCGATATCGAGCGTCTCATAGGAGGACTCAAATGATGAAAAAAACTCTATTAGTAACTGGTTTAATGTTAGCTGGGCTATGTCACCAAACTGCGCTCGCGGCGGAAGCGAAAGTTAGTTGGGGTGACCCCAAAAAATTCTTTGATATTGAAGCTGTTGGCGATAAACAAGACCGCTTTGAACAGCGTGTTATGGACGAACTTACTGCTTATATTGGTGAATTAGCTGAGAAGCTGCCAGCCGATCATCATTTCACCATAGCTATTAATGATCTCGATTTAACTGGGCGTGTTGAGCCGGTCTTTGTTGACACTGGAATGCGCTATCAGCGTGTGGTCGACGAGATTAGTTATCCAATGATTAAGTTTACCTACAGTTATACCGATGCTAACGGACAAGTTATCCAAGAAGGTGAGGAACGGATAAAAGATTTAGGTAGCATTATTACTCGACGTGAAATCATGCGTAGTAGCCGTGATAATGTTTACTTTGAGAAACAACTGCTTCGTGATTGGTTCAAAGATAACTTTAAAGAGTATTTTTAACTAGCTCTTTCAATACTGCAAACGCCACTCCTTCAGAGTGGCGTTTTACTTGCTTCGCCGGCAATCTCTCGAACTAACTTTGGCACTAAAAATCCCGGTAGTTCAGCTAATAATTGTTGATACAGCTTAAGGGCTGCTTCATCGGTAACGGCAAAATGACTGGCACCAGCCACTTTATCTAATTGATGTAGATAATAAGGCATGATGTTGGCGGCAAAGAGTTTTTCGCTTAGTTCACTTAGGCAGGTAACTGAGTCATTAATCCCCTTTAACAGCACGCTTTGATTTAGCAGCGTAACACCGGCTTGATGCCAAGCTAATGCGGCCGCAGCTAGTTCGTCTGCTACTTCTCGCGGGTGATTGATATGCAACACCAGAATAGCTTGCAGGTGACTTCGGGCTAAGCGCTCGGCAAGCTTGCTGGTTAATCGCGTCGGCAATACTACGGGTAGCCGTGAATGGATTCGTATGCGGCGTAATTGCGGTAGTTGCTCTAAGGTTGTTAGTATCTCATCAAGCTTTTCATCGGTAGCCAAAAGGGGATCGCCGCCACTTAAAATCACTTCATTAATATTGGTATCCGACGCTATGGTGGCAACTAAGCTGGCCAGTTCAGACCTACCAAAGCTATGCTGTTGATAAGGAAAATGACGACGAAAACAATAGCGGCAGTTAATCGCACAGCCACCTTTTAAGATAACTAACACGCGCGACTTATATTTATGTAGAATCCCCGGCTGTGTATTAGACTGCTCAGCTAAAGGGTCTTTGGTAAATTCTGGATGTTCAGTAAATTCGTTCTGGTGCGGCATCACCTGCAAGAGCAAAGGGTCATTGCAATCACCTGGCTGCATCAACTTCACAAAATGAGGCGTCACCCGCAGTGGAAACAGACGCCTTGCTTCGCGATGTTGAGCAACCCAGCTAGCCGGTAGTTGCAGTAACTCACCAAGCTGTTCGGGTGAGGTTATTGCTTGCGCTAACTGCTGTTGCCACAGAGGACGAATGGATACTGCTTGAGAATCGGACACAAAAAACCTACTTATTATTTCCACGAACGAATTATTTTACCTGAAAAATACTGCGTTATGGTTTATTATTGCGCGCGAAATCGCTTAATTTAAAAGCATACGAGGAAGCTATGGCGAATTACAGCACAAACGAATTTAAAGCTGGCTTAAAAATCATGCAAGATGGTGAGCCCTGTTCAATTGTAGAAAACGAAATGGTTAAGCCTGGTAAAGGGCAAGCCTTTAACCGTGTTCGTATTCGTAAATTAATCAGCGGCAAAGTTGTTGAGAAGACCTTCAAATCAGGTGACTCAGTAGAAGGTGCGGATGTTGTTGATGTTGATTTAGCCTATCTCTATAACGATGGCGAGTTCTGGCATTTTATGAACAACGAAACCTTTGAGCAATTGGCTGCCGATGCAAAAGCTGTGGGCGACATGACCAAATGGTTAGTTGAGCAAGATGTATGTACGTTAACACTTTGGAACGGTAACCCGATCGCGGTAACACCACCTAACTTTGTTGAGTTAGAGATCGTTGAAACCGATCCTGGTTTGAAAGGTGATACTGCTGGTACCGGTGGTAAGCCAGCTACGTTGTCTACAGGCGCGGTGGTTCGGGTTCCATTATTCGTACAGATTGGCGAAATCATTAAAGTAGATACTCGCTCTGGCGAATACGTATCACGCGTACAAAAGTAAATCAGTTAGGGCATAGCAGTGCAGCTATCAGATAATTGGCGGCCATCCGCGTCGTTAGAATTATTGCAACAACGGGCAGCATTGCTACGCCAACTTCGAGAGTTTTTCTGGCAACGTCAGGTGCTAGAAGTGGATACGCCATTGCTGTCACGCTATGGCGTAACCGATGTTCATCTGAGTAATCTGCAAACCGAAATTGCGGTGTTACCAAACCAACCTTTTTATCTACAGACATCACCCGAGTACGCCATGAAGCGCCTGCTGGCTGCTTATGGTTGTAGCATCTATCAACTTGGAAAAGTCTTTCGAGATGATGAAGTAGGGCCACGGCATAACCCTGAATTCACGATGTTAGAATGGTATCGTGTTGGCTTTACGATGGCAGAGCTTATTGCGGAAGTCGTCGAACTCCTATTATTAGTGTTGGGTGAGCGTATGGTTGTCCAACAAACCTATCAAGAGCTCTTTCAGCGTTATCTCGCAGTTGATCCTCTTGCGGCTTCAGTCTCGCAACTGCAACGGGCTTTAAGTGATTACACCGAAGTTGCAGATTTAGCTGAGCGCGAGGACGATCGAGACACTTTACTGCAATTAGCCATGGCTTGCGTGATTGAGCCTCGCTTAAATATTGACGCAATAACCATTGTCACTCATTTTCCGAGTAGCCAAGCAGCCTTGGCAGAAATTGCCGCTGATGATAGTCGTGTGGCCTTGCGATTTGAGGTGTATGCGGGCGGAGTAGAGCTAGCCAATGGCTATCAAGAGCTCACGCAAGCAGCCGAACAAACGCAACGTTTTGCGATAGATAATCAACTACGTTTGCAGTTGAGGCGTCCTCAAGCTGCAGCCGACACGCGATTACTACAAGCACTTGCTGCAGGGTTTCCGAACTGTGCCGGAGTCGCTTTAGGGTTTGACCGATTACTCATGATCCAAAGCAAAAAGGCGAACATTCAATCTGTGCTACCTTTTGATCTGTCTTGCGCCTAATTAAGTAATGTTATAATATAACACGACTGTCTTGGCACACCTTAAGTAAAAGCACGGATTATCATGACGCAACGTTCGCTCGACAAAACTGGTATTTGGGTAACCACCTTATGTGCGTTACATTGCCTCGCTTTGCCTGTGATTTTGCCGTTGTTGTCGGTGATTGGTTTATCTTTTATTGGCGAAGAGTTTTTAGAGCGTACCATCCTTTCGTTGAGTATTGTGATTGGTCTTATCGCCTTAGGCTTCGGCGTGCGGAAACATGCGCAATGGTACCCGTTATTATTATTAATTTGCGGTGGGGCTGTTTACTGGAATAAAGATAGCTTTGGTGAATTTGCTGAGCCTTTAGTTATTCTCATTGGTGCCGGTCTAATCATTGCTGCGCACTGGGTTAACTTAAGATTAGTACGCAGCTGTCCGATCAAGCCTCAAGTGCAATAGGCTATTGCACTTTACGAGTTAGGATAACCCCAGCTTCCATGTGATGAGTATATGGAAACTGATCAAATAACGCCGTTTGGGTAACTTCGTGAGTGTTGGCTAATTGGCCAATGTTTTCAGCTAAGGTTTCCGGGTTACAGGAAATATAAACAATCATCTCGTACTGACGTACAAGCTCAATCGTATCCATATCTAATCCAGCTCTTGGCGGATCCACTAAAACCGTTTGGCAATTAAAACTCAAAACATCGGCCTCAGTCGCGCGGCGAGATTGTTTACTGCCAGCCAGAACGGCACTGAAATCTTCAGCAGACATCCTAACTAAAGTGACATTCTTTATATTATTTAATTCGCAGTTATAAATAGCAGAAGCGACAGAAGTTTTACTTATTTCTGTAGCCAACACCCGGTCAAAGTTTTGTGCTAACGGCAAACTGAAATTCCCATTACCACAATACAGTTCGAGTAAGTCGCCAGGACGGTCTTGTGTGGCTGCTAGGGCCCATTCAATCATATGCTTATTTACTGCAGCATTAGGTTGCGTAAAGCTATTTTCAACTTGTTGAAAAGAGTAATCACGCCCGGCAATCGTTAAAGTCTCAGTTACCCAATCTTGCTCAAGACAGATTTTTTGCTTTTTTGCTCGGCCGATAATATGAATCTCACCATATTGGCTTAAGTGCTGCTTTAATTGCTGTGTGAATAACTGCCACTCTTCATCTAATTGGCGATGATAGATTAATGAAATCAGTGCTTGATTTGTGGTTGTGGTAAGAAACTCTACCTGAAACAGCTTATCGCGCAGTACCGGTTGGTATTTAACGTAGTCAATAATGGCCGGCATCAAGTGATTAATAAGCTCACTCCCTACCGGAAATTGATCGGTGCGTATCTTAGCGCGCGTTTCTGCGTCAAACATGATGTAGAACAGGTCATCGCCGTCATGCCAAACTCTAAATTCGGCCCGCATTCGATAATGCGAGGCCGGCGAGGAAAATACTGTTGGAGATGCCGCAGTATAAGGAGCCAGCAGCTGTTGCAAGCGCGTTACTTTAGTCTCAAGTTGACTGGCATAGTGGGCCGGATTAACTGCACCTGTAGTCATGGTTGCTCCTATCGCTAAAAAAGACTGGGCATTGTAACCTTCGACTTAAAAATGTCTACTAGCATGACCGAGCAATTCAAAATGTAAAAATCTACCTATGACATTGCACATATCGGAAATATAGACAATGATGACAGGGTTAGATATTTTTATCTAAGAAACTCCCATAAATAGAACAATATATAAAAAGGTTTCAGCTATGTCTAAAGTGTCCAAGTTAGGAATGTTTGCCATAACCACGGCGGCCTTGTGTGTTGCATCGGCCGTTCATGCGGAGCAGCCCGATTCGGCTGGCCACAACAAAGAGCGAGTGTTAGTCGAATTCAAACCAGGTACACAAAGACTTGTAGCTGACTATGTGATGGCTAATGATGCCAGCGAACCTGAGCCAACGCCTCCGCCTACGGACACCAAGAAAAAGGAGAAACCAAGAGAGCCTTGGCCTCCTAAGTTTATCGTTCTTGATCTTCCTGAACGTAACATGATGGCGTTGGAAGTTTCCGCTAATGCAATTCAGGGGCTACGTAATAATCCGAATGTGATTTCAGTAGAGCCGGATGAGAAGCGCTATCTCTACAGTACTCAATACGAACCTGGTAAGCCTTACGGCATCAGTCAGGTACAAGCAGACTTATTGAGTGATGGTGCCGCAGGTAGTCGAACTCTTTGTATTATCGATTCAGGGTATGATTTAGGCCATCCGGATCTGCCTCAGACGAATGTTTCTGGTAGTTTTGATGCTGGTACCGGCAATTGGTATACCGATGAGAACGGCCATGGTACCCACGTTGCCGGAACTATTGCGGCGTTAACCAATGGCGAAGGCGTTGTTGGAGTATTGCCCAATGGGCAAATCAATCTTCACATCGTGAAGGTGTTTGCTGAATCGGGTTGGGCCTATTCTTCTTCATTGATTGCCGCAACCGATGAATGTGTAGCAGCCGGTGCCCAAGTGATCAATATGAGTCTCGGTGGTTCTCGTGCGAGCAAAGCTGAAGAACGAGCTTTTGCCAATCTTGCCAATGCCGGCGTGCTAAGTGTCGCTGCCGCAGGTAATGACGGCAATACACGACATTCTTATCCTGCTTCTTATGCATCGGTCGTATCAGTCGCTGCAGTTGATGCTAACGAACAAATAGCTAGCTTTTCTCAACAGACAGATCAAGTTGAGTTAGCCGCGCCTGGGGTCGGTGTTTTATCTTCTGTACCTCGAGGTACCGGTGAAAAAGTAGAATTAACCGTAGCGAACACCCAATACACAGCCAATTCAATCGATGGTGCGTTTCCAACTATTGCCACGGGCGCATTAGCAGCTTGCGGTATTGCTGATACAGCATGTACAAATGTAGCTAACCAAGTCTGCTTGATTGAACGTGGCGTGGTATCTTTCGCTGAAAAGGTACAAGCCTGTGAAGCCGGTGGTGGCGTGGGCGCTGTTATATATAACAATGAACCGGGTGAGTTACTGGCAACCCTAGGTGATTATGCTGCCAGTATTCCAGCAGTCGGTATTAGCGCTGCCGATGGTGCGACTTTGTTAACCCAACTCGGTAGTAGCACCTCAGTAGGTTCAGCTACCAGCGATTGGGCTTTCTTTGATGGTACGTCAATGGCATCACCGCATGTTGCTGGTGTTGCAGCACTTGTTTGGTCTTATCATACAACCTGTAGCAACCAAGATATTCGCACCGCACTAACCCACACAGCTAAAGACTTGGGTACTAGCGGTAAAGACAATGCCTATGGTTACGGCTTAGTACAGGCAAAAGCCGCGGTTGATTACTTAGATAGTTATGGTTGTAGTGGAAATGGCGGTGATAATACCGGTGGCGGTGATACTGGGGGAGAAGATGGTAGTAATCCTGGTAGCGGTAAAGGAAATGGTAAAGGCGGTAAAAAGTAGCCTTTTCACTGGATTAGTAACAAAAAGCTCACCTTTGTGAGCTTTTTTTATGCGGGGTGAAC
>NZ_JBOJLN010000024.1:0-19272 GCF_050750165.1 Pseudidiomarina sp. WS423
TATTTAATTAAAAAACATAGGCTTACTCAGAGTATGAGCCGAAAAGGAAATTGTTGGGATAATGTCTGTGCCGAAAGCTTTTTTCACTCATTAAAGGTCGAAGCCTTGCAGGACGAGCCCATCATGGATCGAGAAAATATGCGCCGAGCAGTCTTTGAGTACATCGAAGTTGATTACAACAAGACAAGAAGGCATAGTGCTATCGGCTATCTCAGCCCAGAGAACTTTGAATTAAAAAATAGTGCTTAGCAAAGTGTCCACTTTTAGTGGTACGGATCAGTAGCAGGGGAAGCAATGTCTAAGTATTTTCGAATCACGATACTTATAACAGCAGTACTATACACAGCATTCTTTTTCATGCCGTATCTATGGCAACATATTTATACTGAAGAAGTCGTTTATATTCTGGCCGCGTCTGGCACAGGCGGAATGCTCGAGCCAACCAATCCGTTTCCTTATATCTATTCTGTATTATATGTCCTCAGCCTTATTGGGCTTTATACATATAAGAAATTAGCTAAATGGTTATTCTTCATCATTATTATTTTTAATCTGCTTATTGGTCCATATCTACTTGGTTTCAGTGTTTCGATTTACTTAGATATGTCAATAGGTTATTTACTTTCCCTTTTTGAGGGGGCACTAATGTTGATGCTATTTAGTAAGGAAGTAAATAGCAAGCTGAAGTAAATTAATCACTCTTGGATATGAGCTCGATGATCCAAGGTAGTAGCCATTCGATATCATCACTACGGTCAACTTTTGGCCACGGCGCGAGCAGGTTCATCAAGTAGTCAACTGGCTGTAGATTATAGCCATGAGCGCTCCAAACAAGCTACAAAACACTGCCAGTCAAAGTCTAGTTTTGCAGCACAGTGTTAGGTGTAACGCTCTTGGTAGTAACAAGCGCTTGCTTTGACTTCGCCTCGCTGGTTCAAAATTACAGTAATAATAGTTCTAATGGGCGAGGCGGATTGTTTTCCGCCTCGCTTCTAATTGCTAGCTCATAAAGATAAATTTACTCTTCCGGTCTGGTAACCTAAAATCCTCGAGGGTTACCGGCATGCGCAGGTGCCGTAATCATATGATTGACGAAGTCCCTGACGCTAAGCTCAGTACCACACCTACAAGGGCTTTCCCCTTGCGCAAGCATTATAGGCCCAGTAACAATCATTTCGTCAGCCCCGGTTGGGTTATCAGATGTACATATTTTATCGTAAAAGCCTCTCTCGCTGTTCGCTGTTGGACAAACACAAGGAGCTGGGGCTTTCTTCATCGTAGCGAATGCATAAAGCGCCTCCCCCATTGCCATAATTTGGTCATGTCGATAACCGAGATCACGAAGTTCGCGGTATTGCTGATTATTTGGATTTATCGTTCTAACTACTCTTTGACGGGTTCCATCAGGATCAATCTGTATAAGCGGATCGCTTTCAACATAAACATACGTATTCATCCCGCCGCTCAACCCAATCGGATCTGACTGAATATAGCGCCCCGTGCTTGGGTCGTAATCACGATGCCAGTTCTGCCATGTGCCGCTCTCGCTGTCCCAGTACTGACCTGGGAAGCCGATATTCAGTGCACCAATGCTAGAGCTCACAATACTGCGGTCAAAGCTTTGCAAATCGGCCTCCCAAACTACCGCTTTCGTGTCATCGGTCACTTTGTGCGGGCGACCTAAGTGGTCGTTGTGCACAAAGTACAATTCATCATTATAAACAAGCGCAACCAACTCGCCTTCAAGCCAAATATAGCTTTTCACATGTGGCCCGTTCTTGGTTTCGCTCAGTAGTTCGCCGCTCTGGCCATACAAAAAGTGCCAGTCGGTCGTGGTTGAGCTCTTCGCGACCCGTTGCCCGTTAGTGTCATACCAGTTTTCGTAGTAAAACCCTGATGAGCGTGTCAGCCGGCGTACGCGATTATCACCGCCATAGGTCCAAGTGTGGGTCTCTTTTTGCAGCTGATTACCTGCATTGTCATAACTCCATATCGATGCATAGCTACCACTGGCTCCGACACGGTGCCCGGTCAGTTGGTTGCTGTCGGCATCGACTCTATAGTACTCATTGTTAAATCGTGTGCGATTGCCGTTGGCATCGTAATTGTAGACTTCTAGCGAGTTGCCATTGCGCTTACGCTGCGTCAAGCGCGAACGATTATCGTAGGTAAAACTCTCGAGCTCTGAGCCTAACACATCTTCAATGCTGACGATGTTGCCAGCGCTGTTATACGCCAACTTAGCTTGTGAGATGTAAGGCGCTTGAAAGTAAAAGTTCTGATATTCAGTGGTCAATGGCGCCCAACCGCCGCCCACGTAGGATGACTTCAACTCATAACCGCTCGTATACTGCCGAAACGCGCTCAGGTCATTACCATAGGTGCCGTAACGCAACGGTCCAAAGGCTTCATGATTGAGCATCGTCATTACCGGCTCTCGGACGCCGTTTATCGTCACATAAACCGCTGACGGGCGCCCTTATTTCACAACCATACCGTCATATTCGTAGTCCACCAAGATACCCGATGGATAGCTGATTTCAATCACACGTCCTTCATCATCGTACACCCATTGTGTGGTATAGCTAGCACCTAAAATGCTTCGCGTCATGCTCGCCAGTTGACCTGCTGCGGTATAGTCATAGTCTGTGGAGCCCGCGCGGTCGGTGGTACGACACAGCTTACCCACGCCATAGCTACAGTTATCGTAGCTGAATGTTTCGTTGACATCGCCAGAGCTGCGTTGCGTCACACGCCCGATACCATCATAACTGAGTGTGGTACTCGTCCCGTTCATCCTGGTTTTCTGAAGATGGCGTATCACCAGCGCCTCCCCCCGAACCACCGCCACCACCACCGAGCTGATAATCCTGGTCGCCGCCTATACCCGGCCATCCGCCATCTAGATTTGCCATGTCATAACATGCTTGTCCTGCAACAAGAACAGTTTCGTACCTTGGCGTGCCATTTGGGAGTGTTCCGTTCGGCCTCGATACCTCTGTATATGTGGTCCAACAGATTTCCTGAGAAGCCTGCGCATGTAATGTGAAAGGAGTGATGAAAATACTGAAAGCTATTAGGCTTCGAATCGCTAGTTTCATGAGGCAACGTCCATGCAAGTTAACATAAAGTAACTCGACCGCATCACAATTGAAACAACATACCAACATTTTGGTATTCGATTATTCTCGGTGTTGCATGAACGTCAGTGTGCATGCTGATAAACATGGAATTTTTTCCACCTCAAAACTCAGGTTTTAGGTCGATGATTGAGATTTTTTGTCGCAAGGCAGAGGTCAAAAATCGTCGGTTTTGGGGATGGTGCTCTGTGACCAATTTTGTTGTTAAATGGTCTCAAAAGGACGAGTATTTTTTAGAAAGGGAAGGCAGCAACACCGTTTAAGCCCATACCACGCCTGGCTTTATCTATTTACCACGGTGCTGGTGACTGCCCTCCGGAGGTAGAGGCCACAGGTTCGACTCCTGTCGGGTGCGCCATATCTGCAGGAGCTTCACGGTTTGTGAACACTAACACAAAAATTTTTGTGCCAAATCTGTGCCAAATTTATTCCTGCTTATAATATTGTCGCCCTTCAGCGCCGCTGATGCAGGCGATTTCCAGCCACTTTTTACTTTTGTTGAGACCAGTATTTAAGTGTAATAAGTCCAACACACCTTTCTAAGACGGTTGAATTCGATAAAAGAGAAAAAGCCGGTGATTGAGCCCATGAGATACATGTGGTAGCCTCTTTCTTATTTTGAAATGGTTTTTTCATCTGCAGGTTGTTCGTTTGCCAAAAATTATTTGGTCGTTGATCGTAGTCATTTTACTTCACAGTTTTTTTACCTGTGCGGTTGCCGCTGGGCATGTGGAGGATAGTAATCACACTTTCGATTATGCCTATCAACATCATACGCACAATGATCACGAGACGAAGTCACCCGACAACCTCGATCCAAACCACGAACATCAATTTCACGCACACATAAGCTGTATCACTGGTTATTCAATCTGTGCTGCGGCAACACCATGTCCGAATCTTGCAATCCCACATCGATTACTTCCTTTCGATAGTAACGACCATCAACCACCAACCCCACCACCAAATGCCTAAACTTCACGTCTAAAATTTGTGCATTAGCACGCCATTTTACTGTGGAGATAATCATGAAATTACTTTATTTCGTGATTGCTGTACTTGTGGGGTTACTTGCAACCTCATATTCAGCAATCGCAAATGAGTTATCATTGCGAGAGGCATTTGAGAACGTCTTGCGAGATAACCCAATCTTAAAGAAGTACCCGTATCAGCAACGTATGGCTGAAGCTGAAAAACTGCAGGCATCGCTGCGTCCAAATCCAGTTATCGGGTTCGAACTGGAGGATTTTGCTGGTAATGGTGAAAGCCAAGGATTCGACAGCGCTCAAGCAACATTGTCGTTCAGTCAGCTTATTGAGCTTGGTGGAAAACGCGAGCAACGAGTTGAGTATGCGAACGCGCGACAACGTCAGCGGGCCGCTGAGTTTAATTACGAAAAGATCGAAATCCTAGCGGAGACGGCTTATCGTTTTTACGAAGTTGTTCGGTTGCAGCAGTTGGCCGAGTGGAATAGCCATCAGCAGCAACGGCTCGATAGTGCAATGCAAATAGTCAAGGAGCGGGTCCGGTCCGGAGCTGTGCCACCATCGGAAGCAACTAAAGTTTCATTGCAACAACGCCAAGTAAGTGTCCAATCCGAAGAGATTGTTGGAAAGCTTGACCAAGCACGAGCGAACTTAAGTGCAATGTGGGCCGCTCAGCCGAACTTTACAGGTGTAGTCGGTAACTTTGATCAATCTTTTGATATTCCGTCACAAGCTGAAGTTGAACAAGCGGTCAATCAAGCGCCAGAGTTTCTTCGTTTACTGGATTCAGAAAGATTACTTGCGGCAAAAGTTGATGCTGTGAAGGCAGATGCTTCTGCCGACCTCAATGTTGGAGTGGGTATTCGTTACAACAATCAGCTAAATGACACTGGTCTTGTTCTCCAGGCGTCGATGCCTCTTCAACTTTCGAACCCAAATCAGGGAACTCTTGAGGCTGCTCAAACTGAGCGAGCGTTAATTTTTGAACAACAGCGGTTAGTACGGGAACAATTACGCGTTCACGTCAAGTCGCTATTGGGACGCATACAAACAAATTATCGCTACTTAAAGAGCATTCAAGCAGATTTATTGCCCCTCGCTGAGCAACTAGTCGATGAAACCACCGATGGCTATCGCCGAGGTATACATAGTCTTTTAGTTGTTCTTGATGCGCAAGATGAACTAGCACAGCTTGAGTATCAAACCCTTGAGCGCCGAAGCGCTATCCATCAAGACATTCTTGAGCTTGAGCGAATGACGGGTCAATCATTTTTGGAATCTAAATTATGAATTTTATAAAAGCAATTTTTACATTGATCGTTCTATGCGTAGCGCTAAGCCTATCAGCATTGAGTAATGCTTCAACTGAGCATGGCCATACGGAGACAGAGACCAAGGGGCCAAATGGTGGAATCCTATTAAGCGACGGTGATTTATCAGTCGAGATAACGATTTACGAAACAGGAATTCCCCCGGAAATGAGAGTCTACACCTACCTAAACGGAGAAATCGCAGCACCAAAGGATGTGGAGCTCTCGGTGACTTTGCATCGGCTTGGCGACGTCAATGACAACTTGAGCTTCACGCCAGAGAATAATTATCTGGTCAGTAATGAGGTGGTCACTGAGCCACATTCTTACGAGGTCTCGGTTGCTGTTAGTACGAAAGACCATCGTGCTACATGGCATTATGAAAGCTTTGAGGGAAGAACAACCTTGTCTGACCGCATCATTCGAAAGGCAGATATTTTGGTTGAGCGTGCGAGCCCGCAGACACTTGAGCTCAAAGAGCGCTTGTTTGGGGTTATTGCTCCAGTAACAGAAAAAATCATCTCAATTACTCCGACTTATAAAGGGAAGGTAACTGATGTTGAGGTTTCCATTGGCGACCAAGTTTCAGCTGGCCAGACGCTTGCGAAAATTATCAACGCTGCAAGTGGTGTCAGTTACGATGTTGTTAGCCCTATTAAGGGAGAGATTACCGAAAAGTTTGTATCTGTCGGTGAAGTGGTTAACGAGCAAACACTTTTCGAGATTGGTGACTTATCCTCGGTTTGGGTTGAGCTCTCAGCGTTCCCTGAAAACATCGAGAAACTTCAAGTCGGACAAACAGCGGAGGTTTACGACTTGCATCAACACGAGCGCGTTCGTGGAGAAGTGATCTACATTGCGCCGGTGATGACTGGAGGGCATATCGCTCGGGCGCGAGTGCTTATTGATAATCCGGCGGGTCATTGGCGGCCTGGTATGCATGTAAAAGCGGATGTAAATACCCGTCAGCGAGATGTAACTTTAGCGGTTCAAGTGGATGCCATTCAGTCTTTTCGCGACATGCCTGTGGTGTTTGCGCAGTACGGAAACACGTTTGAAGTTCGCATGGTAGAGCTTGGTGAAAGTGACGGAGAATATACCGAAGTGACCGGCGGTCTAGCTCCAAATACTCCTTATGTAATCGGCAACAGCTACATACTCAAAGCTGATGTTCTCAAAGACGGCGCGAGCCATGACCATTAAGGGGCGAATTTATGATTGATTTACTGATTCGGTTCGCCGTTCAACGTCGATGGTTGATCATGGCGGCAACAATATTGATAGTAGGTGTTGGCGTATTTAGTGCGCTCAAACTGCCCATTGATGCGGTACCGGACATTACCAATGTGCAGGTGCAAATCAACACAGAAGCCTCCGGCTATTCCCCGCTAGAAACAGAGCAGCGCATTACTTATCTGGTTGAGAATGCGATGGCGGGTATACCAGACCTTGACTACACACGATCAATTTCTCGGTACGGTTTATCGCAAGTAACCGTGGTGTTTGAGGAGGGAACTGATATTTATTGGGCTCGCCAACAAATCAGCGAACGTTTGCAGATGGTCAGAGGTGAACTGCCTGTCGATGTTGAGCCAGCGCTTGGACCAATAGCGAGCGGTTTAGGTGAGATCTTTACATACATCGTCAGCGCCGATGCTGATGCGCGAGATGAGAATGGTCAACCCTACACAGCAGAATCGCTTCGTACCTTGCAAGACTGGGTAATCCGTCCTCAATTGGTCAAAGTTCCGGGTGTGACCGAAATCAATACTGTTGGTGGCTATGAGCGCGAGTACCAAGTCTCTCCGCACCCCGGAAAGTTGCTCGCTTATAAAATCTCGGTAGACGATGTTTTTCGAGCATTGCAGCTCAACAATACCAACGCTGGTGCGGGCTATATTGAGCGTAACGGCGAACAATGGCTAGTTCGCTCTCCCGGTCAACTACAATCCTTAGTGGATATTCGTAATGTGGTTGTTACCAAACGTGATGACGCACCAGTGAGGGTGAAAGATGTTGCGGATGTGTCGTTTGGTGAAGAGCTACGAACAGGAGCTGCTACGGCTGACGGTGAGGAGGTGGTGCTTGGGACCGCAATGATGTTGATTGGCGAGAACAGTCGTATTGTGTCTGAAGCGGTTGCTAAGCGTCTGGAGGAGGTGCAGCTCAGCTTACCCGATGGTGTAACGGTCGAGTCCGTTTATAATCGTACAACTCTGGTTGAGAAAACCATTGCGACCGTCGAAAAGAACCTGTTCGAAGGAGCAGTTCTTGTTATTGTGGTGCTGTTTCTTTTGCTTGGAAATGTCAAAGCTGCACTCATTACGGCACTGGTTATTCCATTGAGCATGTTATTCGCTATCACGGGTATGGCGGCTAATCGTGTGTCCGGTAACTTAATGAGTCTAGGTGCAATAGATTTCGGCATTATCGTCGATGGCGCCGTCATTGTTGTCGAAAATGCCTTACGTCGGCTCGGATCAGCACAACAAAGGCTAGGGCGTTTATTGACGACCAAAGAGCGCTTACAGGAAGTGTTTGAGAGCACACGTGAAGTGTTTAATCCTGCGGTATTTGGTGTGTTGATCATTATGTTGGTTTACTTACCAATATTTGCACTTAGTGGCGTTGAGGGAAAAATGTTTCATCCTATGGCATTCACCGTTGTGTTTGCATTGCTGGGTGCGCTTATTTTTTCTATGACGTTTGTACCAGCCGCGCTTGCGATTTTCGTGAAAGGCAAAGTTTCACATGGTGAAAATCGTCTTATGCGCGGGGCTAGACGACTTTATGAGCCGCTTTTGAATACGTCTCTGAAACGACCCATTGTGATTGTCTTGGTCGGTTTGAGTCTGTTTATGGGATCAATCTATCAAGCCTCGAAAATGGGAACAGAATTCCTGCCACAATTGGATGAAGGCGACTTAGCGCTGCACGCATTGCGTATTCCCGGTACGGGCCTCCAACAATCGGTCGATATGCAATTGCAACTTGAGGAAGTGATTGCTGAATTCGACGAAGTAAAACGGGTATTTTCAAAAATCGGAACCCCCGATGTTGCGACTGATCCCATGCCCCCGAGTGTTGCAGATACGTTTGTTATTCTGAAGCCAAAGAGTGAATGGGCGGATGCAGAAAAAACAAAAGATGAGTTTGTTGCTGAGTTGAGGGAAGCTGTCGAGCAAATACCCGGTAACAAATATGAGTTCACGCAACCCATCGAGATGCGGTTTAATGAGCTGATCGCGGGTGTTCGTGCAGATGTCGCTGTGCGTATCTACGGTGACGACCTCGACCAGTTGAAAGCGCTCGGTGATGAGGCTGTAGAGATCATTGCTGGCGTTGACGGTGCGGCAGATGTTCGAGCAGAACAAATGACCGGCTTACCAACATTGTCAGTGACACCGCAACGTGATCATCTCGCGCTACTTGGATTATCCGTTCAGGACGTTCAACGTGCAGTTCAAAGCGCTGTCGGCGGTTTAGTTGCCGGAACAATTTATGAAGGAGATAAACGGTTTCGGTTGATGGTTCGTCTGGATGAATCTTGGCGCACAGATATCGAAGCGTTAAGGCAGCTGCCTGTTACCGTGCCCCAAGCGAGCAACCCGGAGCTTCAGTACGTCCCATTGGGGGAAATCGCAGACGTTGAACTGACGGTTGGGCCCAATCAGATCAACCGGGAAAGTGGTAAACGCAATGTCATTGTAAGCGCCAATGTTGTCGATCGTGATTTGGGGTCATTTGTTGAGGACATTCGGCAACAGTTACAAAGCGATATATCACTACCAACTGGATATTGGATCGATTATGGCGGCACGTTTGAGCAACTTCAATCAGCGTCTCAGCGTTTAGCAATCGTGGTACCGTTGACGTTATTACTTATCTTTGGACTGTTGTACAGCGCATTCAACTCACTGACAAATGCCTTAATTATATTCACCGGTGTGCCGCTCGCGCTCACAGGCGGTATTTTGGCTCTCTCATTACGCGGTATGCCTCTGTCAATCTCTGCGGCTGTTGGATTTATTGCGTTGTCTGGAGTTGCCGTGTTAAACGGTGTGGTGATGTTATCGTTCATTCAACAGTTACGAGATGAGGGCAAAGCTATCATTGATGCTGTGTACGAGGGTGCTCGTCAACGATTGAGGCCTGTGCTTATGACGGCACTAGTGGCGAGCTTTGGGTTCATCCCAATGGCGTTTAACACAGGCACGGGCGCTGAGGTTCAACGGCCTTTAGCAACGGTTGTCATTGGCGGAATTGTTTCGTCGACATTGTTGACGCTGGTTGTTCTGCCGGCGCTTTACCTGCTGATAAGCAGACTCAGAATAAGATCGTCTCATTCGTAATCTTGCTGTTTTGGAAGTTGGGTCGAAAGATCCAACTTCCATTCAAATACCCCCGAGCCATCATTACTAATGGCGAAGATACACCTATCGTTTTCAATCGTTTATTTTGGTCATGTCGCGAGCGAGAAGTTTAGCGACAATAGGTGAAGTAATCATTTGAATGACGGCAAAAAATGCAGCGGGAATTGCAATTTCAGGGGGAAGCCGAGATGCAGCAACAAAAGCAGCGGCAATGCTAAACTCCTTTTTACTGACTGTAAAAAGATAAGTGATCATTTCTTGTCGGTCATTGGTAAACAACCGGGACGTCATACCAACCAAATAGCCCATTAGATTAAGGCATAATGCTGCTCCGCCGATCACAAACGCATACCAGCCGTAACCAATGATAGTTTCAGCATTCGGCCCTACAACAGCGAGCAGTATCAAAAGATAGATCACCGAGCCGACACCTGCATAAGTTGAGTCATGTCGTGCAAAGAAGCTCGAAAAACGCGTGCGTAAACTAACACCGACGACCGTTGGAACAAGAACGACCAACATCAACTCAAGAATAATCGTGGCTAAGGGAACGGTTAGCTGAATGCCTGTTAACCATAAAAATAAGAAGGGAACGATGAATGGCGACAGCGCAGTATTGACTGCGTTAAAGACGGCCGCTAAAGCAACATTGCCTCGAGCCATCAGCACTAATAATGGCGAAGAGACATCTGTTGGCAGCGTGCCGAGTAGGGCTTGGCCTGCCGATAACGAGCCGCTGCCGAAGAAAAGTCTTCCGGTCAGCCATCCTGCAATCGACATGGGTCCATAAACGAGACCCAACGCCCACAATTGCCGTGATGGTTTACGTAGCACCATTCGTACATCGTGCGCATCAAAGGTTAAACTGATGACCAGCATTAACAAAGCCAGTAGTAGTCCGATAGAGCCTTCAAAGAAGCGTCCCGTTTCGGGCAGAAGTAATCCTAGCGCTGCGACACTGATGACAAACCAGACAAGGTTGGATTCAATAAAAGAGAAAAAGCGAGAGATATGTAAATCCTTTTTACTTGGCGGACAATTATGCTTTGTTTAGCGCGCTTATTCTGTTGCCAGAATTATACGTCAATTTGATTTGGCTGCCATGCTTACCACATAAATATAAGACACAAACTCCTGCGCGAACGGCCGCATTTGTCTGGCTAACTATCCTTTTTTCCATACCCTCTTGTGCCAAGTTTTGCAGGGTTTGGAGATAAAACGCTAAAACTTCTGGCTAAATGGCCTCGTTAAAATGCTCCTGAGCCCCCTACAGGACGGGGCCTGCACGGTTAGCACCTCCTCTCACCATTTAATGTCAGCCAGTCGCTATTTACTCCGGAGGCAGAGGTCACAGGTTCGACTCCTGTCGGGTGCGCCATTTTTAATGGTTCGTAGAAGAATAGTACTTACCAACTAAATATTCTATGGGACCAAACCACTTGAAGTTATCTCAGTTGGTCTAAATTTGTGACCTCAAGCTCAAAATACTGAATCGCGACTGATTTACTAGAAAGCTCATACCTTAAAACGTTCAAGCGCCTTCAATGTACCTTTGCGAATAGCTTCCGCGCTTTGCTCTGCGCGAACACTTATCGAGGCAGCTTCCTCAGATGCAATATCGAGACACGCTTCTAACTTGGCTGTGATGTTCTCAATTGTCGAATCCATGCGGTCTGGATCATAGCCAACACTCTTTGCGTGCGTTCTCCAGTGCCGAGGAAAAATCGTATGCCAATGATAATGCCGATTCTTACCATTCACGGCCATCGCCATTTTTATTTTTTTTGGATGTAAATTGCCTACTTGCGCGAATCCATACGCTGATAATACGTCATACAAGGGGGTCAGCCGATATCCTTTGGGGGTCAGTGCCAGACTAAAGTTCTTTGCATGCCCGTCTATAGCAGCGAAAAGCCAATACAGTAGCTGCGCTGACATAAATGTATCCTGATCACGAACCGAAGCCGTAGATGTAGATAAAATATTCATGATCTCTTTAGCGCTTGGGCCACCATGCTCCTCATATTTTGAACCGCCTGCCACAGCAAGCGCTTGGCAGAAATCTTCTTGTGGTAGGCGATAAATCTTGTTCCCGATGACCTTTCTATCAAAGCGTTCAATAATCAAAACATCTTCACCATTGAAGCTGTCAATTTTTGTATGGGCTACCGGCAATCCAAGTGCCTGAACAACACGCATACAAAACCATTCGTTTTCAACGCTGCTCGATAAATCAGGTTCACCTGGGCGAGTTATGATTCGCGGTTTCAATATGTGCGTTGTTGGTGTTTGGCCTACAGGGATACCCCACTGTCCTTGCCAAAAAGTCAGCGCCGTTTTCTCTTGAGCGCCGGCAAGTGAAAAACGAAATGCATTCTCATGCAGCATACCGAGGGTTTTGCCGGTTCGAGAATCTGCTATGAGTTGGCCGATTTGTTCTTCATTCAACGGGATTATTTCAACGTCAGGAACCGGCTCGGGCTCCGGACTGGCAGCGAAGGTTAATGCGCCAATACAGTCTTTGCCAACCGTTTGGAGCAAATCAAAAGGTTTTGTACTTTTAGCCCCAAGCCTATCCACAATCGTTTTACGAACATCCGGACTGTCGGGCAACAAATTATCAAAGTAAGCGTTTAGAGCTTCGCCGGAATATTCCTGCTCAGTTAATGGTATGGATATGGAGATTGCCCGTGCAAACTTGGATTGTAGCCAACTATCTGAATATCGAAAACTCAAGTTATTCAGCCGCGACGTCAACGTGCCAACGAACTGATCATTCATGTGGCAATAGAGTGTATTCTCATGTTTGCGTCGGCCCATTACCAAATAACCTCGTTGTTATTTGAGGTGCTTTGTTCCACAGCGTCTGCGTTTAGCTGAATTCTGAGCGCTGCAAAAATTCGCAGCAAAGTTGATGTGTGCATTTCTCCGGTACGTTCAATCGAAGACACGCTTCGCTGCGAAAGATCGGTTAACCTTGCGAGTTCCTTTTGTGTGTAGCCCTGCTTCTTTCGGTGCGATTTAATAAGTGTCGCTAAGTCGGCTGGGCGCTGAATAATCATGAGTAAACCTCATCGATGTAGTCGGGTTCATAAATAGGCACAGATGAAGTGTAGTACATAAACCTATAAACATGAAGTAGACATCATAAATTTAACCTTATGATGTTTACTTCATTAATTAGTCCTCTGTAGTCGCCCCGAAAAATCGGAGCCGTCATAAATAGAATTCTCAACTCGCCAACAAAGCCGATAGCTTTTCCAGCTGCAGCTGATAAAACTTTGGGCTCTCTTTTTTAAATTTTGCTAAATTCATCAACTTCCACTTTACCGATGGAAATTGATGATAATCATAAACAGACCAGTTCGGCTCTAATTGATTAAAACTAAGCCGAAATTGCTTGTCCGCCTCGCTCAAACTCCGACGTATCGTATCTATCAACTTGAACCCTGTTGCTTCAAAATCAGCATAACTAAATACAACATTGCTCATGCCTTCAAACTGGTTTTTAAAAGCTGCCCTTTAGTCACGTAAGTTGGGGGCAAGCATTTCATGTGTTGGTCGATTGCTACTAATCAGCGCGAATAACAAGCCCCGTTTGATTTCATCGGTAAACCTCTTTCGCGATTTCCGGCAACACATCGAGTAGCAATTTCACCTGTTTTCTGTAAGCTTCATTCATTCCATTGACTCCAGTTCCTTTGGTACAGTGATTTGGTATTTCGGGATGTAAACACCGCTCGCTACTATCGCACGCTTACCCGAGCCTAGGTTTACACTGCTTAAATCAAGATATTGCATCCAGTCGTGATTTGCTTTCTCGGCCAGATAAAGAAATAAGCGTTTCACTTTTATTGAGTTACAGGCTTCTAACAACTTTTGCACGGAGGCGGGCCGCAAGTTATTGAGGCCCTCCATAAGCTCGTAAGCTTCCAGTAACGATTGTGATTTGGGTGCAAGATACAGACACTCCATGATGGCTCGCGCTGGCTCTGATACTTTAACCGTGAACTGTTTATGTGGTATTTCGGTTAAACCGATTTCGGCCGGCAGAAAGTTGGATAACATGTACTTGACGTTAACGCTCCAATCTTGTTTTTTAAACCACAAAGGCACATGCTCGCCATGAGCGCCAAATAGCTGCACGTGCTTTGGGGCAAGCTCTAAATAATGCGCCTTGCCTTGCAACCCCAGGGCAGTTTTTCCGCCAGGATGTAACGATAAGCCGAGCTGAGTTTGCATGGCGTACACCCCACCGAGATAATCCACGTGGTCGCCATAGCGTATTAAAGCACCGGCACCGATACTCTCAAACCACTGACTTTTTTTATAGCGTTGCTGCAAGTCGAGGCTGTAGCCATTTTCAACAAGCCAAGATGAACAGAGCACGACGCCCAATGGTTGGGAGCTCAGCAGTCGGTTTAATTTTGATGATATATCCGCACTCATGGTACCAACCTGTTAATCATTTCAAACTACAGGTTAGTTTATATTTTCAATTATGTCAGTACTAATGGTGCTAATTTTTATTAAATTTCAAACCCAAAAGCCTATCGATGATTTAGATAAATTGTCATTCCACTAAAGAAGACTGGTGCTCCACATCTGAATAATCAGAGATACGGCCCCCCCCCACGAGCGTGGGGAAGACTCGTGACTTGCTTCTTCAGAGCGGCTCGCTTCGGAAACACCCCCACGAGCGTGGGTGTAGTCACCCCGAAAAATCGACGCAATTATAAGTGGGAAGTTGAATAATAGCGAAAAGATGCAGGATATGACCCAAATATTTTTACTTCATCCAACGGCCTTTCATGTCGATAAAACACGAAATAATCGACAAACAATCCTGTTGCGTCGATAGACTCGACATAGGTAAAAGTACGCATCTCGAGTCTTTAGAAGTATTTACAGCCGCCGTCTTACCCTTACCCAAATAATTGGTTATGTGGATCAAACAATCCTGACATCAATGACCATGTACATTGGGCAATTAAAGGTGTATATTTAATCAACACAGCATTTCATAGTCAGGATTATCTCAATGTCTATCACCGCACAAATTGAGTCTCGGATTGCTCGCATGAGAAAAGGTGTTCCTTTTTCCATAGAGGGATTTTATGAGCTAGGTACGGAAAGCGCCGTTCAGAAAGCTTTTAGCCGACTGGCAAAGTCAGGCGAGATTGTGCGTGTGTCAAAAGGCTTTTACGTTCGTCCTAAGTCCATAGAAAGCTTACCGGGTGCGAAGGTAATGCCCAGCCCGGAAGAGGTAGCAAAAGCCTGGGCGCGAAGTCATGGATATAAGCTTGTTTCGCATGGCTTTGAAGCGGCTTACCGACTGGGGCTGCAAACTCAATCTCCGGCTCGAACCATGTATTGGACGAATGGCCCTTCGCGTGAATTCAAAGTCGGAAACTCAGTGGTTCAGGTGAAACACGTCGCGTCCAGCAAGCTTAAGTGGCTGAACCAACCTGAAGGACTGATTCTTCGAAGCCTTTCGGTGATGGAGCCAGAGCATTTTAAGCCAGAGCAATTCCGTAAGGTATTTAATCGGCTGTCGTTGACGGAAAGTGAGAAGAAGCGAGTTCTTAAGAATCTCAAGCATTCCACATTGAGCTCTCAGTGGCGCCATAAACTCATGCAAGTTGAGAGTGCGACAGTGTGATGGGCATATTTGACTATTATAAGACCGACGCTAAACGAGCCGAGTTAAAATCAATCCTCGACTATGCTGCCCAGAACTCCGCCAGAGGTTTGGGTGCTAATTTCTTAGAGAAAGACATTTGGGTAACCGAAATTTTGCGGTTGCTTTACGAAGAAGATTTATTAGATGGCCATGACGTGGCGTTCAAAGGTGGAACGGCTCTTAGTAAGTGTTATAGCACCATCGAGCGATTCTCTGAGGATATTGATTTATCGATTCATTGGGCTGACTTAGCAGAATCAGATGATGAAGCGGCTGCGTGGGCGCAAACAACCAAAAGCCGTAATCAACGAGATAAGTTTAGGCGTGCTCAGGGTAAGCGATTAGAAGCCTGGGCTAACGATTTCGTTCAGAGATTGAATAAGCGGCTCTCAGGTTATGGCATTGAGGGCCTGAGCGCTGAAATTGAAGAGGGCTCTGGTGGTGAGAAAATCGACATTCACTTCCCACATGTGGCATTTCAGTATGGCTCGTACCAACTGGAGCATGTACTGCTCGAATTTGGCGGCCGTAACCGGGGCCGGCCGACGGTTTCTAAACCGGTAACGACTTACCTGTCAGAAATAGATGAGGTTTCAAAGTCACACACCTTACCGAAAGTCGCAGTGGAGGCTTACCACCCGGATTACATTATTTGGGAAAAGCTGACCGCGCTTCATCAATTCTGCACACAAGAGAACGCGCCTGATACGGTGCGGTTGTCCAGGCATTGGTACGACGTAGACTGCATTTTGAGAAACCTCGAGGAAGGCACATACCAAAGCGCCGAAGCACTGGAGAACGTTGTCGCGATGAAGTCCGCCAGGTGGGCGACTCGAGGTGTTTCTTTTGAAGACATTCTTTCCGGTGAATTGGTGTTAATCCCGCCCGACGGCTTGCTTAAAGAAATCAAAAGAGATTACGACCAGTCCGTAAGCGGTGGAATGTTCTTCAGTGCCCCTGATAGCTTTGCTGACATTATTGAGCGTTTAGCCGAACATCAAGATCTAATTAATCGCTTTTTGAACGAACGGCGTTAGTTTCGATATTTGGAATAAAGCGATCTCGTTTGTTGGCATTATTAAATTATAGGCTAATCTACACACCTAAAGTCCGGTTAAAAAGTGGAATTTTTTCCACCTAAAAACTCAGGATTTTTCGGATGTTCAGAATCTTTTGTCGCGAGGCAAAGGTCAAAAATTGAAATTTCCACGTCGGTATTCTGTGACCAAATTTATCATTAATTGGTCTTTAAAGTATCGATTTCGACGCCAAACAAAAAGTCACAGCACCGCTTAAGCCCTTGCCACGCCTAACTTTAACGATTTACCACCGAACCCACGACTGCCCTCCGGAGGCAGAGGTCACAGGTTCGACTCCTGTCGGGTGCGCCATTGCTGCAAGACTTTCCATACTTCATACCGTAAAACGCTCAATTCTTATTGTTCACAGCGACCGAGGTAGTCAATATTGTTCAAACGATTATCGAGATTTAATTAAAAAACATAGACTTACTCAGAGTATGAGCCAAAAAGGAAATTGTTGGGATAATGCCTGTGCCGAAAGCTTCTTTCACTCATTAAAGGTCGAAGCCTTGCAGGACGAGCCCATCATGGATCGAGAAAATATGCGCCGAGCAGTCTTTGAGTACATCGAAGTTGATTACAACAAGACAAGAAGGCATAGTGCTATTGGCTATCTCAGCCCAGAGAACTTTGAATTAAAAAATAGTGCTTAGCAAAGTGTCCACTTTTAGTGGTACGGATCAAAGCACAAGTTTCTCAGGTTATTCCTAGTAGCGGTGGTTGTAGTGGCCCTTCTGACGTGATCGTCATTTGTTAAATTTTTAGTGGAGGGGTACCCCCTCCACTCTTTTTGTGACATTGAGCTTATGAATCATTCTTTTAAGTCTATTTTTACTTTAATGACTATCCTAGTCATTGGGGGGTGTTCGTCTACTGTGGTACCTACACCTAAAGGTTATGAAACAATATATCACGTTGTGGATTTTAAAAATGGGGATGTCGTTGTCACTTCAGCCTTTCAGTCCGAGTCAAGAATGGAAATGACAGGTACAGTAGATCAAAGCTTAGACTTTGTTAAGTTACACTCTTTTAAAAACGATTGGGCAAACATAACATTCACTGTACATAAAGAAAATAGTCATTGCTCTTCTGATTATAGTGCGCTGAGCGCGAACTTGACGAAGACATTCTACAAAGGAATATTAAAGGCTGAAAATCTGGATATAACTATTAATTTCATGCCGTTGAAAAACTTTCTGATTGAAGAGCGCTTTTCGCCTGAAGATGCCTATAATTTCTATTATCCTGTTGATTTCTGCGATCCTGCTGTTTTTCCGAGAGGCGCTATTAAAGCCGCCGGAAAAGTAGTTCATGAAGTTTTTCATATTATAGCTTTTCATAATAAAAATATGCATATATCTAGTGAGGACGAAGAAGAAAGAGCACATATTTTGCAATTTTGTAATGGGGTTCTTTCCGAACATCATGTAGAGTTTTCAGAAGACTATTTTTCTTTGGATTTCGAATTAGAAAGATCGTCTATTATGGCTAATAATTTTAGTAGAACCTACAGAGATTCGGCAATTGGCCGCTTAAGTGCGATGGAGAAAGTACGAAATCATTTGACCTCTGACGTTTCTGATGTTGATTTTTGTGAGAAAGAAGTCAGTAGGATTTTGGTTGATATTTAAGAGCAATATGTTGTTTGGCATAATCAGAAAGCTGCGCACGATAAGGTCTGAGCATTCTAGACACCTTTTATTCTCAAGGAGAAGCTAGGCCCTCTAAAGTAGCTAAGAAAGCTGACTGGGGCCTGTCGGTTTACAACGATTAGCTGAGAAAAACTTCATGGTATTTTCTCTCGACATTCGCGACTTTGACAGGCCCCCATCATTAAAACCACTCGCTGAATAAATTGAGCTGTTCAATTTCCAACGGATGCCACAAACTGCGAGGGTGGCAGATTATTTGAAGCCCGGTGAGGGCAACTCTTGTTATAGTCATCCCGCCAAGCTTCGATTTTTAATTTAGCATCGGTTAGTGATTCGAAACAGTGGCAGTTAAGACATTCATCACGAAAACTTCCGTTTAGTGACACGATATACGCATTGTCAGTCGGCTTGCCTAGACGCGAGAAGGCTAGCTTCACTTTGTTCGCATAAGCCCAGAGGGCTATCATTTGGCCTGCAAACTCGCCGCCGTTTATGCAATAAATACGTGCTGGAGCGCCTCGCTGACGACAAAGTTGGATTAGTGTAGCGACTACATTTCCTAAACGTAATCGAGCCCCAATATCGTAACCGTAACAGCAACCACACCTAGGCATGTTTTTGCAGATGGCCTAATTTATCACCACGTTTCAACTAACGAGGTGATTTATGAGTCGTACCCATCGCAGCCATGCCCAATGGCTTGAACTGTTCGAAGCATTTGAGCAAAGCGGTCAAACCCAAGCAGCATTTTGTGCAGAACGAGATTTAAACCCAGCGTACTTTAGTAAGCGTCGTCGTGAGCTGCTCGAGGAAAACGATAACGGTTTTGTGCAAGCGCAACAAGTGATGCAGACTAACCATCATTCGCTGACGCTAAATTATGGCGGCCTAGCACTTACCTTGCCGCTGCACGTTGAGCCACATTGGTTGGCGCAGTTAGTAAAATCGCTTGCTGCATGAAAATGTTCGTAGAGCCATCGGCGATTTATTTGTACAAGCAGCCAGTGGATTTTCGGAAAAGTATCAATGGCCTCAGTGCCATTGTT
>NZ_JBOJLN010000025.1:0-18913 GCF_050750165.1 Pseudidiomarina sp. WS423
AACCCAGCAGCATACAAATGTTTACGGGGATTATCATGCAGGTAAAGGAGCTTCGGTTGAACGCGCATCTGAGCAAGAAGTTGAGGCTAAAGCATCTGATGAGCGCTCGAGAGTTGGCGAGGTTCAAAATCCAGAATATCGTGTTGATTGGCGAAAAGTAGAATTGGTTGCAATGCAGAAATATGTGATGCAAAAAGGCATTCATGCGGCAAATGTCATAAGTGAAGCAAAGCTCGTCACTCAGTTTCATGGAATAGATCCTGTAAGTAATCATCAGCCGATATTCGATGGTTATTACAAAAACGAAGATAAAGAGATATTCATAGAGTTTAGGCCGAATCGCGGATTCCACATGATACTTAGAGAGCGGCTTTACATGATGCTTTCTAAGTTGAATCATTACCAGAATGTAAAAGGTGTAAGCGTGCACCTCGATTTTGTTTGGTTGAATATTCCAGAGGACGAAAATAATTATCGAAGCAGTGATAGATTTATGCAGGATTTTGAACCGGCAATTGCTTCTGGGCTTTTGCGCATAAATGAAATAGAAATCACAAAAGAAGAAATGGATTCATGCAAGCGGGAAGTCTAGGTTGCTAACAAAGCGCTGCTGTCGGACAAATTTTCCGCTACGCTTCAAATTTCCCGCAGAGCGCGGCGTTAACCCTCTAGGAGAAATTGTGGCATTACTCGCGGGATTAGATTTTCATTTTGATCTGGACTATGACGAGGTTCCCCTTCAGGAAGCGGAGGCCTATCTTGAGGAGTTAACATCGAAGTATGCGAATCTCATTTATGGTCAACAAACAAAGATTTATGTCCGACTTGAGGAAGGAAGTCTAAAGGTTACTTTAGCTGTTGTTGGCGCTCTGTATATCGGTATCGGCCAATATGGCTCATTCCGTTCTGGTATCGATTATATGATCAAAGATGCCAAATCATTGAATAGTTTGGTTACTAGCGAAATAGTTAAAAACGGAATGAACGAGGCAGACATAATTGAGAGTAAGAAAATGCACTGTGATCCTGACAGGATACGTCGTGTATTGCTTGCAATTGACCGACTTGAGTCAAAGCAAAAGCTATCAAAATCTGAACTCGACAAAGAATTATCAAAGATAAGAACATCAGTAAGAAACATATGCAGCTCATTGAGTGAAGAGGATGCTGGATTTTTTGCCTCATCAATTAAAGATGAATATTGGCCACAGGATAGAGAAATCCCCCATTTTGTAGAGCGTTATAGGTTAGTGGCTAGAGGAGAAGATATTGTACATTACCCAGTAGCAAGCATTGATATCCCAAGGGTTAACAAGGCATTACAACGGACAAGCCGCTGAATGCGGGCGTTAGCATTCACTGAGGAGTCGTCATGGTTCGAGACAAATTGATGAAGAAGTTTCCTTTTTTAAGAAATAGATCGAATAAGAGTATTGAAAAAACTGCCGATTCGTTTATGGACTTATCCAACAAGATTTGGGCGGCAATTTATGTTTCGTTCGTTGCACTACCAGTTGCAGGTGTCGTGAAAACAATGTTCGAGGTTGATAGTGAATTACCATCTTTAGAATATCTGAGTCAATTCATTGAGGTTAACTTGTTATTTCTACTCGGTATTCTTGGGTTTGGAGCCTTCATGGCAATTAAATTTAGATCATGGGCATTAGATTTATATGACGCACTGCAAGGCTAACACCTATGAGCTTTTGTTGCCTCCTAAGGCGAATAATTTTTTATTCGCTGCTGTGTGAGCCGAAAATATCAACTCTTTGAACCAGTAGGGCTACTTGACCGATTATAGTTGGCTGCTGGTGGCGTACAACAGAGTGCTCACTTTTGGCGGCATTGGGCAACTATCAGAAAAACTCTAACTTAAAGCTTTTCACGCACCTAAACGGGCTAGAAAAACAAGATTTACAGCAGTGGTCGTTTTAGAGCGAAGTGTCGCTTAAAAGTTGGAGGCTGATTGGTCGGTATGGTACATTGCAGTGTTGAACAGGGTATTAACGCACGGTGTCATAAAATAAAAAAGAGAACACGGGATGTCCTTGAAAGAAAGTCAGATCGAGCAAAAGCTGATCAATAAACTCGAAGAGCTCAAATACACCTACCGCTCAGATATTCGCGACAAGGTCACACTGGAGCGTAACTTCCGCGACAAATTCGAGACACTGAACCGCGTCCGCCTGACCGATGCCGAATTTGCCCGCCTGCGCGACGAGATTATCAACGCCGATGCCTTCCAGGCCGCCAAGACCCTGCGCGAATACGGTTATTTCCAGCGGGAGGACGGCACCCCGCTTCACTACATGCTGGTCAACCTCAAGGACTGGTGCAAAAACGACTTCGAAGTCATCAGCCAGCTGCGTATCAACACCGACAATAGCCACCACCGGTACGATGTGATTCTGCTCATCAACGGCTTGCCGATGGTGCAAATCGAGCTGAAGACGCTGGGCATCAACCCGCGCCGGGCGATGGAACAAATCGTCGAGTACCGCAACGAGCCCGGTAACGGCTACGCCAACACGCTGCTGTGCTTCATGCAGCTGTTTATCGTCAGCAACCGTGACCACACCTGGTACTTCGCTAACAACCAGAGCCAGCACTTCGCCTTCAACGCCGACGAGCGTTTTTTGCCCATTTACCAGTGGGCCGATGAAGACAACCGCAAGATAACCCACCTGGATGACTTCGCCAACGCCTTCCTGGCCAAATGTACTCTGGGCCGGATGATCAGCCGCTACATGGTGCTGGTGGCCAGTGAGCAGAAGCTGATGATCATGCGCCCGTACCAAATCTATGCGGTCAAGGCGATTGTTGATTGTATCCACCAGAATCGAGGTAACGGCTACATCTGGCACACGACCGGTAGTGGCAAAACACTCACATCTTTCAAGACTTCCACCCTGCTCAAGGACAACCCGGACATTGAAAAATGCCTTTTCGTGGTGGACCGCAAGGATCTAGATCGTCAGACGCGTGAGGAATTCAACCGCTTCCAGGAAGGCTGCGTGGAGGAAAACACCAACACCGAAACTCTGGTGCGCCGCCTGCTCTCCGAGGACTATGCCGACAAGGTGATTGTCACTACCATTCAAAAGCTGGGTCTGGCGCTGGATGAAACGAGCAAAAAAGCCCAACGGCACAAAGACAAGGGTAGGCAGACCTATAAGGAACGCCTAGCTCCGCTGCGCGACAAGCGCATCGCTATCATCTTTGATGAATGCCACCGCTCTCAGTTTGGCGAAAACCACCAGGCCATCAAGGGCTTTTTCCCAAAAGCGCAATTGTTCGGTTTTACCGGCACGCCCATTTTTGATGACAACGCCAGCTACAAGCAGATCGATGGCACCGTGGGCAGCTACCGCACCACCCTGGATATTTTTGAGAAGCAGCTGCACGCCTACACCATCACCCACGCCATTGATGATCGCAATGTGCTGCGCTTTCATATCGACTATTACAAGCCCGAGACAACGCATGCAAAAGCCAGACCTGATCAGGCTCTGGCTCAGCGCGCAGTGGTGGATGCCATTCTCAGTAAGCATGAAGCCGCCACTAACCAGCGCCGTTTCAACGCCCTGCTGGCCACTGCTTCCATCAATGATGCGATTGCCTATTACCGGCTGTTCAAAGAGATCCAGTCTGAAATGCAAGCGCAAGATCCGGACTTCGTGCCGCTCAACCTTGCCTGTGTCTTTTCACCACCAGCCAATGGCGACAAGGATGTGAGACAGCTCCAGGAAGACCTGCCGCAGGAAATGGCCGATAACCAGCAGGAGCCGGAGCAGAAGAAAGCCGCGCTGCAAGAAATCATTGCCGACTACAACACGCAGTACGGCACCAGTCATACGGTGAGCGAGTTCGACCGCTACTACCAAGATGTTCAGCAGCGCATCAAGGATCAGCAATACCCTAACAGCGACATGCCGCACAAAAACAAGATCGACATCACCATCGTGGTAGACATGCTGCTCACTGGCTTCGACGCCAAGTACCTCAACACCCTCTACGTGGACAAGAACCTCAAGCACCACGGTCTGATTCAGGCCTTCTCTCGCACCAACCGCGTGCTTAATGACACCAAGCCCTACGGCAACATCCTTGACTTTCGCGATCAAGAGCAGGCGGTGGACGACGCCATCGCGCTCTTCTCTGGCGAGGACATTAACCGCTCCCGCGAAATCTGGCTGGTGGACCCGGCCCCTACGGTCATCGAAAAATACGAGAAGGCCGTGGCCGCTATCGAACACTTTCTTACCGAAAAAGATGTGGTGGCCGAACCCAAGGGCGTTTACAACCTCAAGGGCGATACTGCTCGCATCGAGTTCGTCAACCGCTTCAAGGAAGTCCAGCGCCTCAAGACCCAGCTCGATCAGTACACCGACCTGGACGAAGAGCAAAAAGCACGCATCAACAGCGTACTGCCCGAAGACGATCTGCGCTCCCTGCGCGGCGCCTATCTGGAGACCGCACAGCGCCTCAAGGAACAGCAGGGCAAAACTGGCGAGCAAGCTTCACCAGATCAGGAAGCCATAGAACAACTGGATTTTGAATTTGTGCTCTTCTCCTCGGCACTGATCGATTATGACTACATCATGGGCCTAGCCGCCCGCTTCAGTCAGGAAAAGCCCGGCAAACAAACTGTAAGCCGCGAACAGTTGGTGAATATGCTCAGCGCCAGCAGCAACCTGATGGAAGAGCGTGAGGATATCATTGACTACATCAACACCCTGCAAGCGGGTGAAGGGCTGAAAGAGCAGGACATCAAACGCGGCTACCAGGCATTCAAGGCACAGAAAGCCCACAGCGAAATCACCGCTCTGGCCAAACGCCACGGGCTGGACCTAGATGCCCTGAAAACTTTCGTGGACGGCATTCTCGACCGCATGATCTTCGACGGCGAGCAGCTAAGTGACTTGTTCGAACCACTGAAGCTAGGCTGGAAGGCGCGTAGCCAAGCGGAGTTGGCGCTGATGGAAGAGCTGGTGCCGTTTTTGAAAAAACAGACCAGCGGGCGTGAGATATCGGGGTTGGCGGCGTATGAGTAAGGCGATGAAGGGCGAGAAGCAAGCATTGGTGCCACGGTTGCGGTTTCCTGAGTTTCGGGAGGCGGGAGAGTGGGAGATCAAGTCATTAGGTGATGTTTGTAGTGTACTTCAGGGGTATGGGTTTCCCACAGACATGCAAGGAAAGCTTGATGGGGAATACCCATTCTGCAAGGTAAGCGATGTCTCGAAGGCTGTCGCCGAGAACGGTGGCCATTTGGATGATGCGGCCAATTATGTAGGTAAGCAAGAGCTTTCAAAGCTGCGAGCAAAACTAATCCCGGTCGGCTCGACCGTCTTCGCCAAGATTGGTGAGGCTCTCCGATTGAACCGTCGGGCGTACGTCAGTCGGGAATGTTTAATAGATAATAATGTTGTTGGCTTAAAAGCAGCCGATGGCTCTGCAGACGACTACTTTATATATATCAGCAGTCAGTTAATTGACCTAAATGAGCATTGCGGTGGTGCAGTTCCTTCTGTTAACAAAACCACATTGGAAGCAGTTGAGGTTGTTGTGCCGAGCCTCGACGAACAACAAAAAATCGCCGATTGCCTCTCGTCTCTTGATGCGCTGATCGCCGCCCAGGCGGACAAGATCGACGCCCTCAAGAACCATAAAAAAGGGCTGATGCAGCAACTTCTCCCCCGCGAAGGCGAAACCGTCCCCCGCCTGCGCTTTCCTGAGTTTAGGGATGCGGGGGAGTGGGAGCTTTCCCAGTTGGGTGAAAAGGTTAAATTGCTTTCGGGATTTCCCTTCAAAAGCCAAGATATTTCAGAGGACTCCAGTGGCATTCCTTTGATGAGGGGTATAAATATCACCGAGGGTTACATTCGCCACAATAGAGATATAGACAGGTTTTACTTAGGTGATGTTGAGCAGCTACAGAAGTATCGACTGAAAGTCAACGACCTAGTCATTGGGATGGACGGCTCAAAAGTAGGTAAAAACTCTGCGGTTGTCACTGAAAAGGATGCAGGTTCGCTATTGATTCAGCGTGTAGCGCGGCTTAGGACAGAGTGCATATTTACAATCCAGTTTATTTTTCAGCATATACATTCAAGCAAATTCCATTCGTATGTAGATCGAATCAATACTAGTGGCGGGATTCCACATATAAGCGCCAAACAGATCAATGAGTTCGAAATTTGTTTTCCTCCTACAAAGCAGGAACAACAAAAAATCGCCGATTGCCTCTCGTCCGTAGACGAGGCGCTCGCCGCGCATACGAAAAAGCTAGAAGCCCTCAAGACCCAAAAAAAAGGACTGATGCAGCAACTTTTCCCCAATCCACAGGCGGTAAGTATATGAACGGATTAGGAGAGGCTGTGAATTATATCAGCGGAGCTCGAAGAAACGATCAGGCAGTTTGTCCCGGTAATGTGCGATATTGCCAAGAAACAAAACACATTGAGCTGGTGGGGTTGACATGCAGCGATTACTAATAAACCGAATTTCTCTTGTCTTTAATGCAGCAATTCCAGTCACCATCGTGGCAAGAAAGACAGATACCTTTTCTCTTAGTAAAAACCGTGCCGGTTGGATCAGAGACAAGCTCTCAGGGCCTCAAAGGGAGAGATTTTTAGGATGGATGAAAAAACTAGATGTCAAAGAGGGTGATTTTGTCGCTACCGAGTTTCGTCAACAGGTTCCCGCAGGCCTTGAGGAAGCAAGCTGTATTTCAATTGAACTGGAAGGAGATGCTGTTAGCCCATTCAAGCATGAAATATTTAAACAGGAATTTGGAGCGCACCTTCAAAGTAAACAGTTTTTTGTGGAGCCAATCAGAAAATCCATGAGTTTTTCCGCATACCAGAACATGGGGCAATTTGATGCGGACTACGATCAATATCGCCGTATAGATTTCAACTGGAAATCAGGCAGAAGTGAGCTTGTGTTAAACTTAGGAAGTGAGAAGACGCTAGTAACGAAAATGCTGAGATTCGTGGCTGACGGTCAGTCTGCTTTTAATCTTGAGAGTCACCTCGTGTATAGAAAGCACGGTGGCATTATGGCCAAGTGTTTCTGTCCGGGAGAACTTAGGCGACAGAGAATCGGTGCTCCTCAGAAGTTCAGTTATCGAGATCGGTTTGAGAGGCTGAAAGGCTTCGCTGCAGAGCATTTGTATGATCTTGAGTCGCCGTTTTTTAGCATCGACAGGACAGGTTTCAGATACGTTGATCCTGACAGTTTTCAAAACGTTTTAAGTCAACAGAATTTAATGGCATTTGGTGGTGAAAAAACCGCCATCAACGCCGTTGTGGGTATGAGGGAATATGGCCCCTTAAAAAAAGCAGAAGGCTCTGAAAGAAAGAGGCTCTTGTTTATTTATCAGAACAGGAATGACGCCAACACCTTATACAGGTATTTAAAAAATGGTCTAAAGCATTTTCCTGGGTTGCTGAGCTATGTCGGTATTCCTGTTGCTCTTGCAGGCCCGGATAAGGGGTTACCCTATCAGGATGTAAATAGATTGCCTGACACCCTCAAGACGTTTCTGGACGAACATTATTCTGATCCTCTTTATCCCGACATGCTCGCAATTGTTATCGGCCCCTTCAAGCGCTACGAATCCGATGAGGCGGAAAGCGATAGCTATTTCCAGATTAAAAAGATTTTACTCGATCGGGGCATTGCATCTCAATTTATCAGCCCAGATACCATCAATAATTATGGTGTCCATTACTCCTTACCGAATATAGCCATTGCTATTCTGGCTAAATTTGGTGGTGTGCCATGGAAGCTTTCCAAGAAGAAGTCAAATGAATTAATTGTTGGTTTTAATACTAAGCTGGTTGAAGGTGATCGATACCTAGGAAGCGCTGTTTTTTTTGATAATGAAGGAAGACTTGGTGGTGTTAAAGGTCTTCCGGTTGATGACAAAACGGCGATTATCAGGAGTCTAAAGGAAGCCATAACAGAGTATACCAATCAGGTTGGAATGCCTGAAAGGCTTGTCGTTCATTACTACAAACCGCCAAGAAAAGATGAGATTAGCAATATTTTGAAAATGTTAGAAGATATGTCGCTATCCGTTCCAGTCGCCGTTGTTGAAGTCAATGACTCAAAATCCAAACTGGATATATGTTTTGATGCAGATTTCAATATGGGCATGCCTGAAAGCGGGGTGTTCGTAAAAACAGGTTTCAATGAATATCTGCTTTTCAATAACAATAGATACAAAAAAAGTCCGCCTAGAAAGATAGATGATGAGTTGCCAATTAAGCTGCGGCTTAGCCATGTCAATACCGGAGGTTTCACGGCTCATGAACTAATTGCACAAGTTTATGAGTTCTCGCGACTTAATTGGAAGGGGTTAAGGCAAAGAAGCGTGCCTGTGACAACAACTTACGCAAAGACAATTGCAGAATTTTCTTCCCATTTCGAAGGAGAAATCCCGGGTAACGAAGTTGCGAACAATATACCCTGGTTTATTTAGACATGATACACGAGACTGAAGTAGCCGGAATAATTGAGAACTCGCTCTTCCTGATTGGCGCAGGTTTTTCGAGGGGTGCCGGATGCCTCACGTCTGTTCAAATGTTTGAGGACCTAAAGAAAAAGATATTTGAAGAAAGCAGCCAAATTCTTTCTCCTGTGCAGAAAGAGACATTGAAGTTTTTAATTTCATGCCTGAAATATCACTCTGAATGGCGCACCATGGAAACGGAGAATAACTTCAAGTTTGCTCCGAATATCGAAGAATTGGCGCTTCTTATTCGAAGGGTCCGAAATCGGGAAAACTTTTTACCTTACCCCATAACGGGAAACTGGGCTGATAAACTTGTTCAGCTGGAGTCTCAATACGCAACGGAACCAGAGAGTAATGGGAACCTTTTCGATAGCCTTGAAATAATCTTGAAGAAATTGCTTAAGGATGAATGGCTTGCGCTGCCGGGAAATGACAGTCTCGATTATATGAAACCCTTGATGGAATTCCTGAAAGCATACTCCGACGAGGCTTTCAGGCTGGATATATTTTCTTTGAATTACGATACTGTCATTGAGCGATTCTTTGAAGCTGAAGGGGAAATTCCATGGAGAGGATTTTCCAACGGCCAATGGGCGCATATCGAGCCTGATCAAGAAAACGATCCAGGTGCCAGAATTAATCTATATAAGCTTCATGGCTCTGTTGATTGGGTTAGATTAGCAGATATGGATACATGGGAATTATCCAAGCTGGATGATACAAGAGACTCTGACGGTAAACAGGAGCTTTCGGATAATATCGATGAAAAGCACAATCCCTACATTATATTCGGCCAGGGAACAAAGTCCTTCTCCGTTGAGCCATTCTTTTCGATGATCCATCACTTCAACAGTAGCTTAAAGTCTGCCAATAAGCGGTATTTTTTCGTGATTGGATACAGCTTCTTTGACCCTTATATTAACAACCTTCTATTCAATGCTGTTAGAGGATTCAAGAAGCTGATTATCGTTAATCCTTCTTTTGCTCCCGAAAGCCTTTTTGAGATCGACGATAAGACGGGTTGGCCACGAAGCGATGAGCATAGCTTTTTTCGAGCAAGATATAAGCAAGGGTGTAATAAAGGCGACCTTACTGATTTTATGAGAGAAATTCAGAAGAATTCATTTTACTCTGAGCTTCCGGAATTTAATTTTCTAACAGTTAGTGCAGAGAATATCGAGTATATTCCACTGACTGCAGAGAGTTTTATCGAGCATTTTTTTTCTGATAGAGGTGAGTTGCTAAAAAGATACATAGACGGCTTTGAAGTACAACGCCAAGATGAGGAGCCATTTTAACTATGCTCCCCATGAACTTCGACTCCCTGCTCCACCGCCGTGCCGTCGAAAGGTTACGGCTGGAGTATATAACGGGCTGGGATCCGGAAGCAGAGCTGCACAGTATTCCCGTCTTCGCCAGTGATTTTCCCAATCTGAAAGGAAGTGGGGCTGATGCAGAGGTCGGTGGCACGCCGACGACGGTGGTCTCATGAATAGTGCGAATAATATTTTCGACAGCCTCGACGCGATCGCAAGCCACCTACGCGAGCAACTTGAGCAAAAAAAGTATGTTTTGCTGTTTGCCTTCAACGGCACCGGCAAGACGCGCCTGTCCATGGCCTTCAAAGATCTGGGTAAGCAAGGCGAGGGTGAGGAAGAAGCCCGCGACACTCTCTACTTCAATGCCTTCACCGAAGACCTGTTTTACTGGGATAACGACCTGGAGCATGATGCCAAGCGGGTGCTGCGCCTGAACCGTGATTCCCACTTCTTCGACGGCTTGCAAGAGCTGGAGATGGAAAACCGCATCGGCCCGCTGCTGGCCCGTTATACGGACTTTGACTTCCTAATCGACTACGAGACCTGGGAAATCACCTTTTTCCGGCAACAAGACGACGAGGGGGCACCCATCCCCATCAAGGTCTCACGCGGCGAGGAAAATATCTTCGTCTGGTGCTTTTTTCTCGCCGTAGCCCAGTTGGCGGTGGATCAGGAGGAGGGTTCACCCTATGCCTGGGTGAAGTACCTGTATATCGATGACCCGATCTCATCGCTGGACGACAATAACGCCATCGCTGTGGCCAGCCACTTGGCGCAACTGCTGAAGAATGCTAACGGGCAAATTAAAACCGTGATCTCCACACACCACCATCTATTCTTCAACGTGATGTGTAATGAACTGGGCAATGCAGTCAAAGCTTTCCTGAGCAAAGAGGCCGACCACTTCCGACTGGCGGATACCGGTGAGACACCGCGGTACCACCATGTCGCCCTGCTGAAACAGCTGCACGAGGTAGTCGAATCGGGCGAAATTTATACTTACCACTTCAATATCCTGCGCAACATTCTGGAAAAGACGGCCACCTTTCACGGCTTCCGCAATTTCTCTGCCTGCATCAAGCAAGATAGTGACGACCCTGAAGGCATTCTGCACGCCCGCTTGGTCAATGTGCTCAGCCATGGCAACTATTCTTTATATGAGCCACGGGAAATGCTGCCGGAGAACAAGGAATATTTTCGCAAGATCCTGCGTGACTTTATGAATAACTACCGTTTTAACCCAGAACTGTTTCCTGTCATGGAGGAGATGCAGTCGTGACGCCGAAACTTCCCATCAACATCGATTCCCTGCTTCACCAGCGAACCATCGAAAGCGAGCGGGTGGAATATAAGGCGGGCTGGAACCCAGAGGCGGTGCTGCATAGCATCTGCGCTTTTGCTAATGATTTTCACAATCTGGGTGGAGGCTATGTGGTGGTGGGTGTCGCAGAACAAAATGGGCAACCAGTCTTACCGCCTGCAGGTTTGCAACCAGAGCAGATTGACCGCATACAAAAAGAACTGCTGAATCTTGGTAATGCGGCAATTCAACCAGCTTACCACCCGCTTACCGCGACCTATGAAGTTCAGGGTAAGCTGATTCTGGTACTCTGGGTACCTGGAGGAGAGACACGGCCATATAAAGCGCGCACCAGTCTGGGTGATAAAAAGGCTGATTGGGCGTTTTATCTGCGTAAGCACACCAGCACGGTGCGTGCCAAGGGGGTAGATGAGCGCGAGCTGTTGTCGCTGGCCGCAACCGTGCCCTTCGATGATCGCTATCAGCAGAGCGCCAGTCTTACCGATTTATCGCCCCATCTAATTCGCGAATTTCTGCAGGAAATTGGCAGTGAGCTGGCGGGCGAAGCGGCCGATCTGGATGTTGAGGCGCTAGGCCGCCGCATGAATGTGGTGGGGGGGCCGGCAGAGATGGCATTTCCCAAGAATGTCGGGCTGCTATTCTTCAACGAGCATCCGGAGCGGTTTTTTCCGGCGACCCAGATTGACGTGGTGTATTTCCCCGATGGCCCGGGCGGTAACCGCTTCGAGGAAAAAGAGTTTCGTGGCCCGCTGGGGCGCATTACCCGCGATGCGGTGGACTACATTGCCCGTAACTACCTGAAAGAAACCGTTATCAAGCACCCGGATCGCCCCCAAGCAGAGCGTTTCTGGAACTACCCGCTGGCGGCCATAGAAGAAGCAGTAGTGAATGCGGTGTACCATCGCTCTTACGAGATTCGCGAGCCAATTGAAGTGCGTATTACTCCGCAGGAGTTGATAGTATTAAGCTTCCCCGGCCCGGATCGCTCGATTAAAATGAAAGACCTTCAGGCAGGTCGCGCGGTAAGCCGTCGCTATCGCAACCGCCGCATTGGCGAGTTTCTGAAAGAGCTGGATCTCACCGAAGGTCGTTCCACCGGTATTCCCAAGATTCTGCGGGTGATGCAAGCCAACGGCTCGCCGCTGCCGAGTTTTGAAACGAACGAAGAGCGTAGTTCGTTTTTGATTCGTTTACTGGTGCATGAGGGGTTCTTTGAGGAAGATGATCCCGAAGTCACCCCCGAAGTCACCCCCGAAGTCACCCCCGA
This sequence comes from Pseudidiomarina sp. WS423, assembly GCF_050750165.1. Classification (NCBI taxonomy): domain Bacteria; kingdom Pseudomonadati; phylum Pseudomonadota; class Gammaproteobacteria; order Alteromonadales; family Idiomarinaceae; genus Pseudidiomarina; species Pseudidiomarina sp. WS423. The sequence continues at coordinate 12,429 of NZ_JBOJLN010000025.1, forward strand.
AGTTGGTCGACTGCTTGAGGTGCTACAGGGCGAGATGGGACGTGCAGAGCTAATGGAAGCCTTGGGTCTGAAAGATGAAAAGCATTTCCGGGAACATTATCAGCAAACAGCGATTGGCCAGGGGCTAGTAGAAATGACCATCCCCGACAAACCGCGGAGCCGTCTTCAGAAATACCGATTGACAAAGAAAGGCCAAACCTTGTTAAAAACACAAAAAGAATGAATCAACTGCCGAGGAATCCTCGGTAGATAATTTTAAGGAAAGAGCATGACTAAAGAACAACTGGGCCAACTGGGCAAGACCCTCTGGGCGATTGCCGACGAGCTTCGCGGTGCGATGAATGCCGACGACTTCCGCGACTATATGTTGTCGTTTCTGTTTCTGCGCTACCTCTCCGACAACTACGAGGCTGCTGCGGCGAAGGAATTGGGGGCGGATTATCCCAAGCTTGTTCAGGGCGACCGTCGGGCTCCGCTGGCAATCTGGTATACAGATAATGCTGGAGATGTGCCTGCTTTTGAAAAGCAGATGCGCCGTAAGGTGCACTATGTGGTTCACCCTGACTACCTGTGGAGTAGTATCTACGAACGAGCCCGCACCCAAGACGCAGAGCTGTTGCAAACACTGGAGAGCGGCTTCAGTTACATTGAGAATGAATCCTTTGCTAGCACCTTTCAGGGGCTCTTTTCCGAGATCAATCTGAACTCGGAAAAGTTGGGTAAAACTCCCAAGGCACGTAATGATAAGCTTTGCACCATCATCACCAAGATCGCCGAGGGCATTGCACAGTTTTCCACCGACAGTGACATTCTGGGCGACGCTTATGAATACCTGATCGGTCAGTTTGCCGCCGGTTCCGGCAAGAAGGCTGGGGAGTTCTACACCCCGCAAAGTGTTTCGACTATTCTCTCGCGCATTGTCACGTTGGACAGCCAGGACCCCGCCTCAGGGAAAAAGAAAAAGCTCACCAGTGTACTGGACTTTGCCTGCGGCTCTGGTTCATTACTCCTGAACGTCCGAAATCAAATGGGCCCGCATGGTATTGGTAAAATCTACGGGCAGGAAAATAATATTACTACTTATAACCTAGCGCGGATGAATATGCTGCTGCATGGTGTTAAGGACAGTGAGTTTGAGATCCATCACGGCGATTCGCTGACCAATGACTGGGATTTACTCAACGAGATGAATCCGGCCAGAAAGCTACAGTGTGATGCGATAGTAGCCAACCCTCCATTCAGCTACCGCTGGCAGCCGAGCGAGGCGCTTGGCGAGGACTTTCGCTTCAAAAACTACGGCCTCGCGCCCAAATCTGCAGCGGATTTTGCGTTCCTGCTGCACGGTTTTCACTTCCTCGGTGATGAGGGCACTATGGCCATTATTCTGCCCCACGGCGTGTTGTTCCGTGGTGGTGTTGAAAGTCGGATTCGTACCAAGTTGCTCAAGGACGGCCATATTGACACCGTGATCGGCCTGCCGGCCAATCTGTTTTTCTCCACCGGCATCCCGGTGTGTATTCTGGTATTGAAAAAGTGCAAAAAATCGGATGATGTGCTCTTTATAAACGCAAGCGCAGAGGACAACTTCGAGAAAGGTAAACGCCAAAACCTGCTTTTACCTGATCACATCGACAAGATCGTAGAGACTTATCAATACCGCAAGGAAGAAGAACGTTACGCTCGCCGGGTGAGCATGGCGGAAATTGAGAAGAATGAATATAACCTCAATATCTCCCGCTATGTCAGCACCGCCAAGCCGGAGCCGGAGATCGATCTGGCCGCTGTACATAAACAATTAGCTGAGATAGAAAAGCGCATCGCCGAGGCGTCAGACAAACATAACCAATATCTAAGAGAGCTGAATCTTCCGCCAGTGTGACAAACGATTGTAAAACTCTATAAAAACGCATAAAGCTGCTTTGCTGTATGCTTCAAAAGTTGAAGAAAGTGGCACGTTTTATACTCAGCTAAATGGAACGGTTATGGCCAGAAGAAGCAGTGGGTTAGGTGGTGTAATAAAAGTTATTAAAGCTATCGATAAGGCGTCGAAAAAAGCGAATCGCGAGCATCAACAACAAATTAAGGCTTGGGAGCGTGAAGAAAAACGTCAGCAAGCTCAATATTTGCGAGAGCAGCAAAAACACGAAAAACAGGCTCGAGCTGAATTGGCAAGACGGCAAAAGGAGCACGCCGCTCAACGGGAGGCCGCAAGTAAAAGAGCTGAAATGCAGGAGCAGATGAAAGCGAAGGCGAGAATTGAAAAAATTAAAAAGGAACAGGTCAACGCAAAAATTTTAATGGAGCGGCGTCAAGCCGAGCGCTCTAAACTCAAGCTTAAATTTATTGAAAATTATATGAGGTAAGACATGGAAGTTTTGTTGATTTTGCTTAATGCGATAGCGGTAATCTTTATCTATCGATCGCTCTCTCGTCGCGTAGATAACAAGATTGAATCATTTGGCAACCTGAAAAACGCAGTCGCTGAATATGAAGAACGTAGACAACGGCTCGAAGAGGTATTAAAAGAGCACACTACAAGTATCCGGCAAAAGGAACTTGAGCTCGACAAGTTGCTGAGTGAAGTCAACGTAGTAAAAGATAAATTAAGCAACGCACAATATGAACTTACAGCAGTTGATCGTGAGACCAAAGCGCTCCAAGAGCTTAGACATCGCGAACAAGACTTAGAACAAGCTATCGAAAAGCTTATCCTCGATCAAACAAATATAAAAACCGAAATAACAAGCCTGCAAGAGAAACGACTAGAGAAAGAGTCAGAGTTGCACGAGGTAATGTCTAAGGTTGATCTCTACAGTCGGATTGAGGAGTTTGTTGACTTTGGACACTTTGAGATGCCTGAGTACCTTTTTCAGACTGGTGAACGTTATGCCGCTGAGATTAAACTAGTGCGCGAGCAACAGAAGCAATTGATTAAGGATAAACAAGCCATCAGAATCGAAGGGAAATTGACAGACTCTGGCGTAGTGTCGATTGATAAGAGCATCATTGATGGTCAAATAAAGTTATTACTGAAAGCGTTCAATACAGAATGCGATATGTTGATAGGTAAAGTAAGCCCTGCTACCTTCGAGCGAACCCTGTCACAAATAGAGAAACTCGCCAATGACCTTGAAAAATCAGTAGCATCTAAACGATGTGGCTTTAATAACGATTATGTTGAATTAAAGTTTCAGGAATGCCGTATTCAATACGAATATTCTCTTAAGAAGAAAGATGAACTCGAAGAACAGCGTCTAATCCGCGAGCAAATGCGTGAAGAAGCAAAGGCAGAACGAGAGTATCGTGAAGCTTTGGCTGCCGCAGAAAGGGAAGAAAAACTGTATCGTGAGTTGCTTGAAAAGGCTCGACAGGAATTGACCGGATTGTCACAAGAAGAGCGGGCACTTGCGGAAGCAAAAATTGCAGCCTTGGAACAACAATTAGCCGAAGCAGAGGCCAAGGAGCAACGTGTAAAAAGCCTCGCAGAGCAAACCCGTCGTGGACACGTTTACGTGATCAGTAATGTTGGCTCATTTGGGGAGAATGTTTATAAAATCGGAATGACCAGACGCTTAGATCCAATGGATAGGGTTCGAGAGCTTGGCGATGCGAGTGTTCCGTTTTCCTTTGATGTGCATGCGATTATATTCGCCGATGATGCCCCAGCATTAGAAACCGCTTTACATCGCGAATTTAGCCAGCATCGAGTTAATGCCGTCAATTTACGTAAAGAATTCTTCAATGTTGAGTTGGCTAGAATTCGTCATGCTGTGCACCAAATTGGTGGTGTGGATGTAGATTTCAGAACAACAATTGCGGCTGAGGAGTATTTTGAATCGAAACGGCTTCGAGAGCAGTTCGTGACCTCCTGAGTTACATCCAGATTTCAGCGAAAAAGTGGCTGTGTATTTCGGAGATTCCGAACAGTGCATCCGGAATTATTCACTTGGCTGCCACTGGTATTGCTGTTTAATCAACACTAACTTTAGAAGTTTTAAATAGAGAGCCGGTATGTCAAAAATCACCTACTATCGGAATTTGTTGCTAGCAGCAGTATCGATGGTGCTAGGACTTTGCATTGGATTCTTCCAGTTAACTCAGGTTAATAGCGGCTTTCCTTTCAAAGAAGAACTACGAGAAAAAAGTGGGCTAGTCAGTTGGGTCCAGAAACACAAATACGGAATACGTTTTGGTTTCGTTAATGAGTCAATGAATTTTAATTATCCATCAAAGGCTGATGGGCAAGACGTTGTTAAAGATTCACTGATGAATTCAGAAGGTAAGATTGTGACGATTCTGTACGACGCTACAGACACTCATTCACCTATCTATTCCTCAAAGGTCTATCATGATTTCTTTCAGTTATCGGTGGATGGTTTGTTAGTTCGTTCCTATGCAGAATCAGAAAAAGCTTGGCGATCCGACAATAAGCTCATGCCAATTATCGTTGCTTTGTTTCTGCTCGGAGGTATCTATATTTGGCGAAAAACAAAAAAACAGTACATCATGGCAAAAGTTCAATAGCAATGGTGAGGCAGGTGAGGGCATGATGCGCCAAATAGGGCTTATTCTAATAACGTTCGTATTCATTGGTTGTAGCAGCTCGCCGAATGTTAGCAGTGTTACGGTAATAACTCAGAGTAATTCAATAGTTGTTACTGATTTAATGCACGAGCTTGAGCGTGAGCATATCGCCGGTACGTTCGATGGCATGGTGTTAGTAGTTCATGAACGTGAAACACTACTCGAAGCGGCATTTGGTCTCGCTGATAGACAGCAAATGCGTAAAAACGATGCTGACGTTGTATATGATATGGGCTCTATTGCAAAAACCTTTACCGCGGCTGCGGTGCTTCAATTAGCAGCCAATAATAAAATAGAACTGACTCAAACCCTCGTCGAATTTTATCCAAATGCACCCGATGAATTAAAGCTGATAACAATCACTCAGCTATTGGGCCATACCAGTGGATTGGATAACTTTCATAATGATTCCGATTTTGAATTCATGGATAAAGCAGAGGCTGAACGGCGAATTTTATCCATGCCATTGATTGCCAAACCAGGTGATAAAACGGCTTATTCGAATGCGGCTTATACATTATTGGCAGCCATCGTAGAAAAGGTGAGCCATCAACCATTTCAGGAATACATTCAAACTCAAATCCTTTCTCCGTTGCATCTGTATAAAACTGGGTTTTATCAAGATGGCCGCTTGATTGATAGCAAGATTGCTCGAGGATACGGTGGTGATGATCCCGGCCAAACGACGTTTGAAAAAGAATTAACGTGGGCATTAATGGGTGCCGGTGGCATGGTCACTTCAATAGATGATTTAGCAACTTGGTTCTCAGCACTAAGGAGTGGACGCTTTTTACCTGAAAATTCGCTGAATGATGCGTTCACGAAAGCGAACGATCGCTGGTTACTGGGTAGCCTCGCGCGGACAGAAATAGACGGTAATACGGTAATTCAAATGGGAGGGAGTACCGATTATGGCTATACCGCATTAATTCAGTTTGTCCCTCATCATGACCTCATGATTATTTTGCTACTTAACGCCCACAATAATAAATACCGAAATGCTACCCACCATCGATTAAGCAGAAAGCATATCCTGCCAATACTATTGCGAGAGTTTGAATAGGCTCGTCTATTTTCTACAACAACTATTTTGATTTGGTTGCATGTGTATGGGGCAATCAGGCAATCAAGGGCGAAATTCATGCATGGCGACTTTATTATAGCTTTTGTGTAATTGCGCTCACGTTACTAAGAAGTTAAGTTAAAGTTTCATGTCTCACAGGAGCTTCTGTTATGAAGTGGCTGTTAATGATCTTTGCCAGCATGGTGATTTCATACTCACCAACAGCAAAAGCCTGTTCGTTTCGGATTAGCGGTGGAGAACTTAACCGCTGCGGCATGACCAAAATCGAAGTGATGAACAAAATAGGCAATCCCGATATGCGCGATCGCCAGACTATCGGCGTCAACACTGGATTTGGTCGCGGTGGCAGATCAGCCGAAGCATGGTCTTATGTTGTGAAAGGTGATATCGGAGGTGAATACTACTTAACGGTACTATTTTCCGGCAATAAAGTTGTGGAAATCGAGTCGCAGCAAGTAAGGCGGTAATGTCTGGTTTGAGCGAATTGCGGACATTGGACTTTCAGGTTACTGCAACTAGTGACTAGCCGTCGCGTTATTAGTAAGTGATGGTGTCGCTAGCGATGCACGGCACATTCACTTTGGGAATATTGCGCGTTTTGCTGTTGTGTTGTTTATTTAAGTCGTTTACTGTCAATGACATAACAAAAAAATAAAAGTTGGATATTGTGCGATCGGTAGAGTGTAACTGAGCATGCTCAAATTGCCTCTGCTAACTCGGAACCTTTAAAGTCAGGAATGCCGGCTTGATCAGTAAGTTAAAAACCGAAAACGATCAATTGGACGAGTTGCTAAACGCGCACGCACAATATACAAAT
>NZ_JBOJLN010000026.1:0-15970 GCF_050750165.1 Pseudidiomarina sp. WS423
AGCTTCGGCTCCCTTTTTTCATTCAAAAGCGTTGTTCGTTATTCGTACGCTACGCTGTTCGTGCGCTACGCTGTTCGAAAAGTGAACGTACGAACAGTGAACGAAGTGAATGGACGAATAACGAACAACGAATAACGCCCTTGTTTTACATCACTTGATCGGTATAATACAGCGTCCGTTTCTGTCACATACACAGAACCTGCAGGGGTGTAGTTCCAATTGGTAGAACAGCGGTCTCCAAAACCGACGGTTGGGGGTTCGAATCCCTCCACCCCTGCCAACAAATTCAAAGCGTTGTTCGTGTTTCGTCCGCTGCGCTGTTTGTTCACTTTGTTGTTCGCGGTTAGAAAGGCGAACTTAGTGAGCGGACGAAAAGTGAGGCGAGGCCGAACGGACGAATAGCGAATAACGAGTTTTTTCAATTACAGGATTAAATAATGAGTGCAAACACCGAAACGCAAAGCAGCTCGTTCGACGCCTTAAAATGGTTAGTCGCTATCGTTTTACTTGCTGCCGCAGTCCTTGGTAACTATTACTACACAGAACAAGTATCAGTACTTTATCGTGCGATTGCTGTTGTGCTGTTGGTTGTTATCGCAGGTGTTATTGCGGGCATGACCTCGAAAGGCCGTCGGTTCCGTGGCTTTGCTAAAGAAAGCCGCACTGAGGTTCGTCGCGTAGTTTGGCCAACGCGTCAAGAAGCTACTCAAACTACTATTATTGTTGTTGTTGCGACCGCAATTGTATCTTTAATCTTATGGGGCATGGATGCGATTTTAGTTCGTGTCGTTGGCTTCTTTACCGGATTGGAGTTTTAATCAATGGCAGAGCAAATTAAAAAACGTTGGTACGTGGTTCAAGCATTCTCTGGTTTTGAGAAGCGTGTTGCTGAGTCTCTGCGCGAGCATATCAAAATGCACGGTATGGAAGACAAATTCGGTGAAGTCTTAGTACCAACTGAAGAAGTTGTGGAAATGAAAGCGGGCAAGCGTGCGAAAAGCGAACGCAAATTCTTCCCAGGCTATGTACTAGTCGAAATGGCGATGGATGAAGCTGCTTGGCACTTGGTCAAATCTATCCCACGCGTACTAGGTTTTATTGGCGGAACGCAAGAGCGTCCGATTCCAATCACGCAAAAAGAAGCTGACACTATTCTGAATCGCCTGCAAGACTCGGTTGATAAGCCTAAGCCAAAAACCTTGTTTGAAGCGGGCGAAGTGGTACGGGTTAATGACGGTCCGTTTGCTGACTTCAATGGTACCGTAGAAAGCGTAGACTACGACAAGAGCCGCTTAACAGTATCGGTCTCTATCTTTGGTCGCGCCACGCCGGTTGAGCTTGAGTTCGGCCAGGTAGAAAAAGCGTAACAGCCGTTATTCGTGATTCGCACTGTTCGAACCCGGAACCCCGAACAGCAAAGCGCACGAACCACGAACAGCGCAGCGTACGAACAACGAAGTGTACGAACAACGAAGAACGAAGTGTACGAAAAACGCACTTCGTTAGTTGCAATCAGGGGCGAATAAGACTATAATTCGCCTCCTTTTTATATTGGGGAGCCGTTAGAGTAAGTCAACTCTTAGACTTACGAGGCGTTAGACCCGCAACCAAGAGGCTAAAACATGGCTAAGAAGTTAAAAGCTATCATCAAGTTGCAAGTAGCAGCTGGTGCAGCTAACCCATCACCACCGGTAGGTCCAGCATTGGGTCAACACGGTGTGAACATCATGGAATTCTGTAAAGCGTTTAACGCAGCAACTGGCGAACTTGAAAAAGGCGCTCCGGTTCCTGTTGAAATCAGCGTTTTTGAAGACCGTTCTTTCACCTTTATCACTAAAACTCCTCCAGCAGCCTTCTTGTTGAAGAAAGCAGCAGGCATTAAGAGTGGTTCAGGCCGTCCAAACACTGATAAAGTTGGTACTGTAACTGTAGCTCAGTTAGAAGAAATTGCTAAGACCAAAGAGCCTGACTTAACAGCGGCTAGTCTTGAAGCAGCAGTACGCACTATTGCCGGCTCTGCTCGCGCAATGGGCTTGAAAGTGGAGGGTCTATAAGATGGCTAAGTTAACTAAACGCGCTCGTCTGATCCGTGAGAAAGTTGAAGCTCGTGATTATGAAATCAACGAAGCGATCAACCTGTTGAAAGAATTGGCAACTGCTAAATTCAAAGAAAGCGTTGATGTATCAGTAAATCTGGGTATCGATGCTCGTAAATCTGACCAAAACGTTCGTGGTGCTACTGTACTACCTAACGGTACTGGTCGTGACGTTCGTGTTGCAGTATTTACTAGCGGCGCTAACGTAGAAAAAGCTAAAGCAGCTGGTGCTGATTTAGTAGGTATGGAAGACTTAGCTGAGCAAATCAAGAAAGGCGAGATGAACTTTGATGTTGTTATCGCTTCTCCAGACGCTATGCGTGTGGTTGGTATGCTGGGTCAAATCTTAGGTCCACGTGGCCTGATGCCAAACCCTAAAACTGGCACCGTAACTCCTGACGTAGCTACTGCGGTACAAAACGCTAAAGCTGGTCAGATCCGTTATCGTAACGATAAAGCTGGTATCATCCATGCTACTATCGGTAAAGTTGATTTCGATAACGCCAAGCTGCAAGAGAACTTAGAGTCTCTATTAGCTGCTCTGAAGAAAGCCAAGCCGTCTTCAGCTAAAGGTCAATACATTAAGAAAGTTAGCTTATCAACCACTATGGGCGCTGGCGTAGCCATCGACCAAAGCACGTTAAGCTAAGATTTCAAAGGTTTATGGGTTGGAGCTAACGCTCTCATCCAAGACCGCAGGTGTATCGCGAGACCATCCTTCGGGATTTAAAGCGACACTTAATTTCCTGCGCAGATGGTGATATCCGACTCAGACTCTCTGGGTAAGAGATTCACCGTGACAACGTGGCAGAATGTGGTTTCTGCCTATGTGTAACGATGACCCGGCGCGTTTTCGCAAAGGGTCAAAAAAAGAGGTGATACTAGTGGCACTAGGTTTAGCAGCAAAAAAGGCAATCGTTAAAAAAATTAACGATGTTGCTTCAAACGCTCTATCCGTCGCTGTTGCTGAGTATCGTGGTATGGAAGTTGCGGACATGACCCAACTTCGTCGTCAAGCTCGTGAGCAAGGCGTGTATCTGAAAGTTATTCGGAATACATTAGCTAAGCGTGCGTTCGCTGACACGAAATTTGGTGACATGGATGCGGCACTTGTAGGTCCTTTGGTCTACGGCTTCTCTTTGGATGCGCCTGGCTCTGCTGCGCGTTTGTTCAAAGATTTCGCTAAACAGAACAAGCACCTTAAAGTAACTGCTCTATCAATCGGTAACGGTTTGATGGGTGCAGATAAGCTTGAAGCAGTTGCTTCACTTCCGACTCGCGACGAAGCATTGGCGAAATTGCTTGCAACCTTCAAAGCGCCTGTTAGTAAGTTCGTTCGTACAATTAACGAAGTACCTACTAAGTTTGTGCGTGTGTTGTCGGCAATTAAAGACGCTAAATAGAAGCGGTTTTTATAACCATTTTTTTGTAATTTATAACCCAGGAGTTTAGAGTTATGGCTCTTACTAAAGACGATATTTTGAATGCAATCGCTGAAATGCCAGTTATGGAATTGGTAGAGTTGATTGAAGCAGCTGAAGAAAAATTCGGTGTTGACGCATCTGCTGCTGTTGCAGTAGCTGCTGGCCCAGCTGTAGCTGCTGAAGCTGCAGAAGAGAAAACTGAATTTGACGTAATCTTGAAAGCTGCAGGCGCTAACAAAGTTGCTGCTATCAAAGCAGTACGTGGCGCAACCGGTCTTGGCTTGAAAGAAGCTAAAGATATGGTTGAGTCTGCACCTGTTGCTGTTAAAGAAGGCATCAGCAAAGAAGACGCAGAAGCACTTGCTAAAGATTTGACTGAAGCTGGTGCGGAAGTTGAAGTTAAGTAAGTTTAACCACTTACATAACTTGGCCTTTTAGGCCTAGGGCTGGTGGCAATATTGCTACCAGCCTTTTTGCGCTGTAAAGCATGTATCATTTTTGCCCGTTATTGGGGTGCATGCTCGCGGTGACAAAAACGGGAACGACAAGCTTTAAGTAGTTTGTTTTTAACCATCGACTCCTACTCCGGTGGTTAGGGTCATCAATCAGCTAGCTGAGGAACCCCATGGCGTACTCCTACTCTGAGAAAAAACGTATTCGTAAGGATTTTGGTAAACGGCCTCATGTACTTGAAGTGCCATACCTGCTGTCAATCCAATTAGATTCATTTAAAAAATTCATCGAGCCGGATCCAGAAGGCAATAACGGTCTGGAAGCGGCATTTCGCTCAGTATTTCCAATTACCGCCTATTCAGGTAATTCGGAATTGCAGTACGTGAGCTATCACTTAGGTGAGCCGACCTTTGACGTACAAGAATGTCAAATTCGTGGCATCACATACTCTGCTCCATTGCGGGTGAAACTGCGCTTAGTTATCTATGATAAAGAAGCTGCGGCTGGCACCGTTAAGCACATGAAAGAGCAAGAAGTTTATATGGGCGAAATCCCATTGATGACCGACAACGGTACCTTTGTTATCAATGGTACTGAACGTGTTATCGTTTCTCAGCTACACCGCTCTCCTGGCGTGTTCTATGATCACGACAAAGGGAAAACCCATTCATCGGGTAAGGTGTTGTATAACGCTCGTGTGATTCCGTATCGTGGCTCTTGGTTAGATTTTGAATTTGACCCGAAAGACAACGTATTCGTTCGTATCGATCGCCGTCGTAAATTACCGGCATCGATCATTTTGCGTGCCTTGGATTACAATACCGAAGAAATCTTAGAGATGTTCTTCGAGACTACTTATTTCCAATTCCGCAACAAAAAAGTATTCATGCAATTGGTGCCTGAGCGCCTGCGTGGAGAAACTGCCAAATTTGATATCAAGAACGATGAAGGTGATGTGATTGTTGAGAAAGGTCGTCGTATTACTGCGCGCCATATCAACCAAATCGCTAACCTGAACACCCCAGAAATGGAAGTTCCATTAGAATATCTGGTCGGTAAAGTTCTTGCTAAAGATTACAAAGAAAAAGGCACTGACACGGTTATTGCGCCGGCAAACACTGAGTTAACCCTTGAATTGTTGGCCAAACTGCGTGAAGCAGGGTTCAAGAAATTTGAAACCTTGTTTGTTAACGATCTTGATCATGGTCCATACATGAGCGAGACCTTGCGCATTGACTCTACTAATACTCGTTTAGAGGCGTTAGTAGAAATCTACCGCATGATGCGTCCGGGCGAGCCGCCCACTAAAGATGCAGCAGAAACCTTGTTTGAAAACTTGTTCTTCAGCGAAGACCGTTACGATTTATCGTCAGTCGGTCGGATGAAGTTCAACCGTCGTTTAGGTCGTGAAGACTTAACCGGTGCAGGTGTGCTTACTAAAGAAGACATTATTGATGTGATGAAAAAGCTTATCGACATCCGTAATGGCTTAGATATCGTCGATGATATCGATCACTTAGGTAACCGTCGTATTCGTTCGGTTGGCGAAATGGCCGAAAACCAATTCCGCGTGGGCTTGGTACGGGTAGAGCGTGCAGTTAAAGAACGCCTAAGCCTTGGTGATTTAGATGCCACCATGCCGCAAGATCTGATCAACGCCAAGCCAATTAGCGCGGCCGTTAAAGAGTTCTTCGGTTCAAGCCAGTTGTCACAGTTTATGGACCAAAACAACCCATTGTCAGAAGTCACGCACAAGCGTCGTATTTCTGCATTAGGTCCAGGTGGTCTTACGCGTGAGCGCGCCGGCTTTGAGGTTCGAGATGTACACCCAACCCATTACGGTCGGGTTTGTCCAATCGAAACTCCGGAAGGTCCAAACATCGGTTTGATTAACTCGCTATCTACCTTTGCTCGTACCAACGAGTACGGTTTCTTAGAAACTCCGTACCGCCGGATTGAGAATGGTGCAGTCACCGACGAAGTAGACTATTTGTCAGCGATTGAAGAAGGTAACTTTGTTATCGCCCAGGCTAACGTTACCCTGAATGATAAAGGTGAGTTAGTTGATGACCTAGTACCTTGTCGTCACAAAAACGAATTTACTCTGATGTCAAAAGAGCAAGTTCAATATATGGACGTAGCGCCACAGCAGATCGTATCGATTGCGGCAAGCTTAATTCCATTCCTTGAGCATGACGATGCTAACCGTGCCTTGATGGGCGCGAACATGCAACGTCAAGCAGTACCAACATTACGTGCCGATAAGCCGTTAGTAGGTACCGGTATTGAACGTACCGTAGCTGTAGACTCAGGGGTGACGGTTGTAGCAAAACGTGGTGGTGTGGTTGATAAAGTCGACGCCAGCCGTATTGTTGTAAAAGTTAATGAAGAAGAGATGGTACCAGGCGAAGCCGGTATCGATATCTACAACTTGGTTAAATACACGCGTTCTAACCAGAACACCTGTATTAACCAAACTCCTACGGTTAACGTAGGCGAGCCAGTAATGCGCGGCGACGTGCTAGCTGATGGCCCGTCAACCGACATGGGTGAATTAGCACTTGGACAAAACTTGCGCGTGGCCTTCATGCCATGGAACGGTTACAACTTCGAAGACTCGATTTTGATTTCAGAACGAGTGGTACAAGAAGACCGTTTAACCACCATTCACATTCAAGAACTGAACTGTGTGGCGCGTGATACTAAGTTAGGTGCTGAAGAAATTACTGCCGATATCCCTAACGTAGGTGAATCAGCGCTGAACAAACTTGATAACTCAGGTGTTGTATTCGTTGGTGCTGAAGTATCAGGCGGTGACATTCTAGTAGGTAAAGTAACACCAAAAGGCGAAACCCAGCTGACTCCAGAAGAGAAGTTGTTGCGAGCTATTTTTGGTGAAAAAGCTTCAGACGTTAAAGATAGCTCACTGCGTGTGCCAAACGGCGTTACCGGTACTGTTATCGACGTTCAAGTATTTACCCGTGATGGGGTAGAGAAAGACAAGCGTGCTAAAGACATCGAAGAGATGCAACTGAAGCAAGTTAAGAAAGACTTAACCGACGAGTTCAAGATCCTTGAGAAAGGTATTTTTGAGCGTGCACGTAGCTTGTTGTTAGCGAACGGTTTCGATGAATCGAAGCTAGCTAGCCTTGAGCAAAGCAAATGGTTAACGCAGAACCTGAAGAGCGAAGACGCTCAGCAGCAGCTAGAACAAATTGCTCAGCAATACGAAGAAATTCGTAATGATTTTGACGCTAAGTTTGAGAACAAGCGTCGTAAGATCGAGCAAGGCGATGACTTGGCACCGGGCGTGTTGAAGATCGTTAAAGTATACCTAGCTGTACGCCGTCGTATTCAGCCTGGTGATAAGTTAGCTGGTCGTCACGGTAACAAAGGTGTTATCTCAACTATTCAGCCAGTTGAAGATATGCCACACGATGAGCACGGCGTGCCGGTTGATATCGTGTTGAACCCGTTGGGCGTACCATCGCGGATGAACATTGGTCAGATCCTTGAAACTCACTTGGGTATGGCCGCACGCGGCATCGGTACCAAAATTGAGAACATGCTGAAACAGCACGCTAAAGTAGCCGAAATGCGTGAGTTCTTGAAGAAGGTTTATGAGTTGGGCGAAACTCGTCAAGAAGTTGATATCGATGACTTCAGCGATGACGAGGTAATGCGCTTGGCAAATAACCTGAAGAAGGGCTTACCTACTGCAACACCTGTATTCGATGGTGCTGTAGAGCGCGAAATTAAAGACTTGTTGAAGCTAGCTGATTTACCAGAATCAGGTCAGATTACTTTGTATGACGGCCGTACTGGTGAGCGTTTTGAGCGTGACGTAACCGTAGGTTACATGTACATGCTGAAATTGAACCACTTGGTTGATGACAAGATGCACGCCCGTTCTACCGGTTCGTACAGCTTGGTTACTCAGCAGCCGTTGGGTGGTAAAGCGCAATTCGGTGGTCAGCGTTTTGGTGAGATGGAAGTGTGGGCACTGGAAGCATACGGTGCTGCTTATACTCTGCAAGAGATGTTGACAGTGAAGTCGGACGACGTAAACGGTCGTACCAAGATGTACAAAAACATTGTCGACAACGATCTGCGGATGGAAGCAGGTATGCCGGAATCCTTCAATGTATTGCTGAAGGAAATCCGCTCACTTGGTATCAACATTGAGTTGGACCAAGACTGAGACACCACCGGACGCTAATTGCCAGGAGATAAATCGTGAAAGACTTATTAAAGTTTTTAAAGCCGTTAAACCAGACTGAAGAGTTCGATGCGATTCGCATCGGACTTGCTTCTCCGGACATGATCCGCAGCTGGTCTTTCGGTGAAGTGAAAAAGCCAGAAACGATCAACTATCGTACGTTCAAGCCTGAGCGTGATGGTTTGTTCTGTGCGCGCATTTTCGGCCCGGTGAAGGACTATGAGTGCTTGTGTGGAAAGTACAAGCGCTTGAAGCACCGCGGTGTGATCTGTGAGAAGTGTGGCGTTGAAGTTACCCTCACTAAAGTACGTCGTGAGCGTATGGGTCACATCGAGCTTGCTAGCCCAGTTGCGCATATCTGGTTCTTGAAATCACTGCCAAGCCGCATTGGTTTGATGCTTGATATGACTCTGCGTGATATCGAGCGCGTGCTGTATTTTGAATCTTATGTGGTTACTGAAGCAGGCATGACCTCGTTAGAGCGTGGTCAAATCCTGTCTGAAGAAGACTACTTAGACGCGCTTGAAGAGCACGGCGACGAGTTTGAAGCTAAGATGGGTGCCGAAGCGGTATTGTCGTTGTTACAACATATCGATATTGAAGGCGACATCAAGCAATTACGTGAAGAATTGCCAGAAACCAATTCTGAAACCAAGCGTAAGAAGATCAGCAAACGCCTTAAGCTATTAGAATCATTCCATTACTCAGGCAATAAGCCAGAGTGGATGATCTTAAAAGTATTGCCTGTGTTGCCACCAGACTTACGTCCGTTGGTACCACTTGACGGTGGCCGTTTCGCGACCTCTGATTTGAACGATTTATATCGTCGTGTTATCAACCGTAACAATCGTTTGAAGCGTTTGTTAGACCTAGCTGCGCCGGACATTATTGTTCGCAACGAAAAGCGTATGCTGCAAGAAGCGGTTGATGCCTTGTTGGATAACGGTCGTCGTGGCCGTGCTATTACTGGCACCAACAAGCGTCCATTGAAATCTTTGGCTGACATGATCAAAGGTAAGCAAGGTCGTTTCCGTCAAAACTTGCTAGGTAAGCGCGTAGATTACTCAGGCCGTTCAGTAATTACTGTAGGTCCTAAGTTACGTCTGCATCAGTGTGGCTTACCGAAGAAAATGGCCCTTGAGCTATTCAAGCCGTTTATCTATGGCAAGTTAGAAGGTCGTGGCTTAGCTACTACCATCAAAGCAGCGAAGAAAATGGTTGAGCGCGAAATCCCAGAAGTGTGGGACGTGCTAGACGAAGTGATCAAAGAACATCCAGTGATGCTAAACCGTGCACCAACCTTGCACCGTTTGGGTATCCAGGCGTTCGAGCCGGTCCTGATTGAAGGTAAAGCGATTCAGTTGCACCCATTGGTGTGTGCGGCTTATAACGCGGACTTTGACGGTGACCAAATGGCGGTTCACTTACCATTAACGTTAGAAGCGCAACTTGAAGCGCGCGCGTTGATGATGTCAACCAACAACATTTTGTCACCAGCTAGTGGTGATCCTATCATCGTTCCTTCACAGGACGTTGTTTTGGGTCTTTACTACATGACGCGCGATAAAATTAACGCTCCTGGCGAAGGCATGATCTTTAAAAATGCCAAAGAAGCCGAGAAAGCGTATCGTGCCGGTGCAGCAGCACTCCACGCTCGCGTAAAAGTGCGTCTGGCCGAAGTACATATCAGTGAAGAAGGTGAGCGTACACATACCTCTACCATCTATGACACTACCGTTGGTCGTGCCATCTTGTCACTGATTCTGCCAGAAGGTATGCCGTTTGAGATGATCAACCAGGCGATGGGTAAGAAACAAATCGGTCGTTTATTGAACCGTTCTTACCGTGACCTAGGTTTGAAGCCAACGGTTATCTTTGCTGACCAAATCATGTATACCGGTTTCCACTATGCAATGATTGCTGGTGCGTCAGTTGGTATTGATGACATGGTTATTCCTGCTGCTAAGAAAGATATTATCGATGCAGCAGAAGAAGAAGTAGCAGAAATTCAAGAGCAGTTTGAGCAAGGTTTGGTAACCGCTGGTGAGAAATACAACAAGGTTATCGATATCTGGTCTACGGCCAACGAAAAAGTGTCTAAAGCAATGATGGACAACTTATCGAAAGAAACCGTGATCAACGCTCAAGGCGAAGAAGAGCAGCAAGCGTCATTTAACTCGGTTTATATGATGGCAGACTCTGGTGCTCGGGGTAGCTCGGCACAGATTCGTCAGTTAGCTGGTATGCGTGGTTTGATGGCGAAGCCAGATGGCTCAATCATCGAAACCCCAATCACTGCTAACTTCCGTGAAGGTTTGAACGTACTTCAGTACTTCATCTCAACTCACGGTGCTCGTAAAGGTTTGGCGGATACCGCACTGAAAACAGCTAACTCGGGTTACCTAACTCGTCGTTTGGTTGACGTAGCACAAGACGTTGTTATCGTTGAAGACGATTGTGGTACCGAAGAAGGCCTCTACATCAAACCGTTGATTGAAGGTGGTGATGTTGTAGAGCCATTGCGTGAGCGCGTATTAGGTCGTGTTGTGTGTGACGACGTGCTAATGCCTGGTACCGACGATGTATTGATTCCGCGTAACACGCTGCTCGATGAGAAGATGTGTGACGTGTTAGAGCAAAACTCTGTCGACCAAGTAAAAGTACGCTCAGTTATTACCTGTGACACTGACTTTGGTGTGTGTGCTAACTGTTATGGTCGCGACCTAGCGCGTGGTCACTTGGTGAACCAAGGTGAAGCAGTAGGTGTTATCGCTGCTCAGTCAATCGGTGAGCCAGGTACTCAGTTAACCATGCGTACGTTCCACATCGGTGGTGCGGCATCACGAGACTCTGCAGCGAACAACGTGCAAGTGAAGAACAAAGGTGTGCTGAAGTTACACAACGCGAAATACGTTGAAAACTCAGACAGCCACATTGTTATCACCTCACGTTCAACCGAGCTGACCTTAATTGATGAGTTTGGCCGTGAGCGCGAGCGCTATAAACTGCCATACGGCGCGGTATTGAAGAAGAACGAAGGTGAAACGGTTGAAGCCGGCGAAATCGTGGCGAATTGGGATCCGCATACGCACCCAATCATCACTGAGGTAGCAGGTCGTCTGAAGTTTGTTGACTTGATTGATGGCGTTACCATGACCCGTCAAACCGATGATCTTACCGGTTTGTCGAGCATTGTTGTCCTAGAAGCCGGTCAGCGTACCAGCTCTGGTAAAGACATGCGGCCGATGGTGAAGTTGGTGGATGCGAAAGGTAACGACGTGAATATCGTTGGTACCGACATGCCGGCCCAGTACTTCTTGCCAGGTAATGCGATTATCAACCTTGAAGACAATGCCGAAGTGAAAGTGGGTGACACGGTTGCACGTATTCCACAAGAAGGCTCAAAAACACGCGATATTACCGGTGGTCTACCGCGCGTTGCTGACTTGTTCGAAGCACGTCGTCCGAAAGAGCCTGCAATCTTGGCAGAAATTTCAGGTACCGTTAGTTTCGGTAAAGAAACCAAAGGCAAGCGTCGTTTGATTATTACCCCAATGGAAGGTGGTGATCAGTACGAAGAGATGATTCCTAAGTACCGCCAGCTCAATATCTTTGAGGGTGAACAGGTAACTAAGGGTGAAGTTATTGCCGACGGTCCAGAAGCTCCACACGATATCTTACGTTTACGTGGCGTTAGTGCGTTAGCGAACTATATTGTGAACGAGGTTCAAGAAGTTTACCGTTTACAAGGTGTTAAGATTAACGATAAGCACATCGAAACCATCGTGCGGCAGATGTTGCGTAAAGCAATTATCCTAAGCCCAGGTGAGACCGAGTTGCTTGAAGGCGAAATGATGGAGCTGTCTGAAGTACTTGCGGCCAATGCGAAAGCAGAAGCTGAGGGTAAGATGCCAGCAACCTACGAGCGTCAGCTGTTAGGTATTACCAAAGCATCATTGTCGACTGAATCGTTTATTTCGGCAGCGTCGTTCCAAGAAACTACGCGCGTATTAACCGAAGCAGCGGTACAAGGTAAGCAAGATCCATTACGTGGCTTGAAAGAGAACGTTATTGTGGGTCGCTTAATTCCAGCTGGTACTGGTTTCGCATACCACCGTGAGCGTGCACGTAAACGTGCAGAAGCAGCGGTTGCATTCGAAGCTCCAAAAGTAACAGCGGAAGAAGCCGAGCAGCAATTAGCTGACGCCTTGAATGCCAGCATCGATAGTGATGATGCAGCTGAATAAGTGTTAGTACGCTTGGGTTACTGTTAGTCAGTAGCCTCAGCACCTCAAAAGGCCAGTCTCAGTGACTGGCCTTTTTATTAAATGTAACGACAAGAGCGATAGGCCATGTAAGAGTTCTGCTAAAACTCTTCAGGGCTGCTCTAACTTGGTGAATAGCCACCCAAAAGCCTAGCCTTGTGTCATTTAATTGACGCAAAACCTAGCTACCATGAGGCGTCGAAAGGTCATTGATCTTACGCTTTTCCTTGACAGTCCAATTATTGACCATTAAAATTCGGCCTCCCCATATTAGGGCGCTTAGCCCGTGGATCGGTTTTTATGATCTAAACTAAGTAAGCTAATCGGGGGAATTTTGGATTTTTCATTCTGTTGAGCGACATCAACACAATCAGGAGTTATGAATGGCAACAGTTAACCAGCTGGTGCGCAAAGGTCGTCAAAAGCCGGTTGTTAAAAGCAACGTTCCGGCACTTGAGGCTTGCCCACAAAAACGCGGCGTATGTACCCGTGTTTACACTACTACCCCTAAGAAGCCAAACTCAGCACTGCGTAAAGTATGCCGTGTGCGTTTGACCAACGGCTACGAAGTATCTTCGTACATTGGTGGTGAAGGTCACAACCTGCAAGAACACTCAGTCGTACTTATCCGCGGCGGTCGTGTAAAAGACTTGCCAGGTGTTCGTTATCACACAGTTCGTGGTGCATTAGACTGCGCTGGCGTAAATGATCGTCGCCAAGCTCGTTCTAAGTATGGCGCGAAACGGCCTAAGTCTTAACGGTTCTCCGTTAGTAAGGCCAAACTGTTAATTAAAGTTTTGGGTTAAACCCTGAATTAATCGGAGAATATTGAGATGCCAAGAAGACGCGTCATTGGTCAACGTAAAATCCTTCCGGACCCTAAGTTCGGATCAGAGTTGTTGGCTAAATTTATCAATGTCGTCATGGTTGACGGCAAAAAATCTGTCGCTGAAAAGATTATTTACGGTGCGTTAGACATCCTGGCTACTAAGTCAGGTAAAGAGCACTTAGAAATTTTTGAAACTGCGCTGGACAACGTACGTCCTACGGTAGAGGTTAAATCTCGCCGTGTAGGTGGTTCTACCTATCAGGTACCAATCGAAGTACGTCCTGTTCGCCGCAATGCACTGGCTATGCGTTGGTTAGTTGATGCTGCGCGTACTCGGGGTGAAAAATCCATGGCTCAGCGTCTAGCAGGTGAAATGTTAGATGCATCAGAAAACAAAGGCTCTGCAGTGAAGAAACGTGAAGACGTTCACCGCATGGCCGAAGCGAACAAAGCGTTTGCTCATTACCGCTGGTAATAACACAAGCAACCCAAAGAGGAATTTATGGCTCGACAAACATCGATTGAGCGGTACCGTAACATCGGTATCTGTGCTCACGTAGACGCTGGTAAAACAACCACCACTGAGCGGGTGTTGTTCTACACTGGTCTGTCTCACAAATTAGGTGAGGTTCATGACGGTGCCGCGACTACCGACTGGATGGAGCAAGAGCAAGAGCGTGGTATTACTATCACCTCAGCTGCTGTTACTGCATTCTGGAAAGGTATGGACCAGCAGTTCCCTGAACACCGTATCAACGTTATCGATACTCCAGGACACGTAGACTTCACTATCGAAGTAGAACGTTCACTGCGTGTACTTGACGGTGCTGTGGTTGTTTTGTGTGGATCATCAGGCGTACAGCCGCAAACTGAAACAGTATGGCGTCAAGCGAACAAATACGAAGTACCTCGTATGGTGTTCGTGAACAAGATGGACCGTACTGGTGCAGATTTCTTGCGTGTTGTTGGTCAAATCAAAACTCGCTTGGCAGCTACTCCGGTGCCAATTCACTTAAACATCGGCACTGAAGAAAACTTCAAAGGTGTTGTTGACTTAGTGAAAATGAAAGCGATCAACTGGAATGAAGCCGATCAAGGCATGACCTTCACTTATGAAGAGATTCCAGCTGAGTTGCGTGAGCAAGCTGAAGAAATGCACAACGAGTTGATTGAAGCTGCTGCTGAAGCCAACGAAGAGTTGATGAATAAGTATCTTGAAGGCGGTGAGTTGACTGAAGCTGAAATCAAAGCTGGTTTACGTCAACGTACCCTGAACAACGAAATTATTCTTTGCTTGTGTGGTTCTGCGTTCAAAAACAAAGGTGTTCAAGCGATGCTTGACGCTGTTATTGAATACTTACCTTCACCAACTGAAGTTAAAGCAATTCGCGGTATCTTAGACGACGAATCTGAAGGCGTGCGTAAGTCATCTGACGACGAGCCGTTCTCAGCATTGGCGTTTAAAATCGCGACTGACCCATTCGTGGGTACTTTGACCTTCTTGCGCGTTTACTCGGGTGTTCTAGCTCAGGGCGATACCGTGTACAACCCTGTGAAGAGCAAGCGTGAGCGTATCGGCCGTATGGTACAGATGCACGCAAACGACCGTAAAGAGATCAAAGAGATCTTGGCGGGCGACATTGCTGCAGCTATCGGTTTGAAAGATGTGACTACTGGTGACACCTTGTGTGATCCTAACCACATCATTACGCTTGAGCGTATGGAATTCCCAGAGCCAGTAATCTCTGTTGCAGTAGAGCCAAAAACCAAAGCTGACCAAGAAAAAATGGGTATCGCTTTAGGTAAATTGGCTGCTGAAGATCCATCGTTCCGCGTTAAAACTGATGAAGAGACGGGTCAAACCATCATCTCTGGTATGGGTGAGCTTCACCTAGACATCATCGTTGACCGTATGAAGCGTGAGTTCAAAGTTGAATGTAACGTAGGTAAACCTCAGGTTGCTTACCGTGAAACTATCCGTCAGAAAGTGGAAGTTGAAGGTAAGTTCGTACGTCAATCAGGTGGTCGCGGTCAGTTCGGTCACGTTTGGTTACGTATCGAGCCAATGGAGTTTGACGCAAACGATGATGAAGCTCCGAACTATCAGTTCGTGAACGAAGTTGTTGGTGGTGTGGTTCCTAAGGAATACATCCCTGCGGTAGATAAAGGTATCCAAGAGCAGATGCAAAATGGTGTACTTGCTGGCTACCCAGTTCTAGGCGTTAAAGCAACTCTGTATGATGGTTCATACCACGACGTTGACTCATCAGAAATGGCATTTAAAATTGCTGGTAGCATGGCCTTCAAAAAAGGTGCATTACAAGCGCGTCCAGCTCTGTTAGAGCCAATGATGAAAGTTGAAGTTGTTACCCCTGAAGACTTCATGGGTGACGTAGTAGGTGACTTGAACCGTCGTCGCGGCATCATCGAAGGTATGGAAGATGGCCCTGGTGGTTTGAAAGAAGTTCGTGCTCAAGTTCCGTTATCAGAAATGTTCGGTTACGCTACTGACCTGCGCTCGCAGACTCAGGGCCGTGCATCTTATGCAATGGAATTCTTGAAGTACGCTGAAGCACCAAACAACATTGCTGAGCAGGTTATTGCTGCTCGTCAAACTAAAGATTAAGTAGAGTCTGGTCCGGTTCTCTACCAAGGACCGGGCTTTTAACTTAAGTTAAGGAAAA
>NZ_JBOJLN010000027.1:0-9202 GCF_050750165.1 Pseudidiomarina sp. WS423
CGGCGTTATGTGAATAAAGCGAGATCGTAGAATGGATTTTTCACCAGTCGTCAATCAAATAGTCAGTGCGCTTTGGTATCTTATACCAATTGCGATTCTCGCTGGAGTTCTTAAATCACCTTGGTTCAAAGGCGTTGTTGGCGAGTTTATCGTCAATTTATCAGCAAAGTTTTTACTGGATAAAGAAAAGTACCAACTGATCAAGAACGTAACCCTGCCAACAGAAGATGGAAGCACACAGATAGATCACATCATCGTTTCTGAATTTGGCGTTTTCGTTGTTGAAACAAAAAATATGAAAGGCTGGATATTTGGGGGCCCCAACCAGAAAACATGGACTCAGAAGATTTATAAACATTCAAACAAATTTCAGAATCCATTGCGTCAGAACTATAAGCATGTAAAAACCCTTGAGTCATTGTTGGGCCTAAATGAGCAGCAAGTACATTCGGTGATTGTTTTTGTAGGTGACAGCACATTTAAAACAGAAATGCCTGAAAATGTGACCTATGGCGGAGGCTATGCGAGGTATATCAAATCAAAGAAAACGCCAGTTCTAAGCGAATCACAAGTAATAGAAATCGTGAAACAAATAGAACAGGGAAGGCTTACTCCATCATTTAGAACAAATCGCGAGCATGTTAGACACGTAAAGAATATCGTGTCCGAAAAAGAAAATAGAAATGTCCCGAGTTGCCCAAAATGCGATAGTGAAATGGTTCTGCGAGAAACCAAGAAAGGTCAAAATATCGGTAAGAAATTCTGGGGTTGTACAATGTTTCCTCAATGCAGAGGAATCATGAATGTCACATAACAATCACATACACTCGGACAACCAAAAGCGCCGCTCGTTCCTCGCTCTGCTTTTGGTTGCAGGTGATGTGAAGCGCTGTCAAAGCCCATAAGCCCAAGCTTCCAGTTAAATGCTATGGTGACCTTCATGTAACCCCTCGGTCGGCATATCTAGTTGATCCTCGGAATTTTAAAGTTATAGGCGACACAGATTTGTTCGATGGGCAATCCTAACAATCGCAGGCACGGGGACAAAATTCCCGGTGCGCTACAATCTTGCCCGTGCTGCGGGCGTTATGCTCTTAGGAGTATATGCAATGTATGTGTTTGAAATCGTAACCCCTGGAACATGGCTCGAAAGTGAAGATCGGGATTGGTCGTGGAAAATCGGAAATCTGCTGCAATCACTCAAATCACAATATTTTGAGGCAAATTTTGCACTGAACTTGTTTACTGAAGCCAGATCTGTCTGCCCCTCAGTCGCTGACCCTGAAAACTGGGAACGAGATGCCCAACGAAGGAGTGAGATTAGGCGGGAAATAGAGCAAGAGTACGGTGGGTTTCCGGGGCACGAGCAGTGGGATGAGATCAATTTTAAAACCGAAGTCCGGTTCAAAAGAGAAAAATGGTCGAATGGATTTCAACCACGGGAATTCGAGCACAATTTACCTTTCATATACGCTCGAGCCTTTCTCTACGCTATTGATTCATTTGACAAGTTCCTTGGGGTTTTATCAAGAGAAGACGGTGTGCCGGAAATCGTTGCAGAGCTGCATGGCCAGGTAGGCGAAGCATTTCCCGATCTTCGAGGAGTAAGGAACAGCGCTCAGCACTTGGAGGATAGATCGCGTGGCCTTGGTGCTGGAAGGAACCCGAAGCCTCTGGATCTGAAGCCAGTTGAAAACAATATGATAAGCGCCCCCAACGGAGGTGTGCTTATTCTCAACTCCCTTAATGGCTCCAAATATGGCTCAACAATGGCTGACGGTCATTATGGGGAGGTTGATGTGTCACCGGAATCAATGGAGAGGCTTCAAAATATTCTGCAACAGACATTGGAAGCATTCGACTGGCATGGGCCAAAACAGCATGGTCCAAGTGCTTGAGCATAACCAGTCATTCAAGTTCGTTCCGGCCCTTACGGGCTTCCACCGGACTGGTTTTCCGCCGCGCTCCAAACCAGCCGCCAATGCGAGCGTTAACGTCCGCTCTTGGCACCCAGCAGTCCTAAGACCTAGGCGTAAGGACAGCAATGAGCGAACAGCAGACGTTGGTTTTACAGGCTGGCATTTCCTTTGAAGCGGGCAACTTGAACCAAGAACTATAATAGCTCTTGGTTCATACTAAATATAAATTTAGTATTTCTAATTATTTAATGGCGGCTCATAGTGATTCATTTATCTTATCGATTGCTTCAGATGCATTTTTATTGTGCTCATCTAGCGAAAGTGATTTTTCATATGCTATTAGGGCTTTCTTAAATTCTTCGTTGGCAAGATAGGCTTCTCCGAGACTGTCAAAGGCATTTGAAGACTCAGGGTGTTGTTTTGCATTGAGCTCAAAGAAAGCGATCGCTGCATTTATTTCTTCAACTTCCATCAGTTGATAACCAAAATAGTTTAAGCCACGTTCGCTGAAACCCTTGTTCGATTTCTGAAGTTGCATATATGACTTTATCGCAGCCTCGATTCCATCCTGGCGTAGCTTAGAGTAGAGCTCATCTTCGATTTGTTTTTTTGCAAAAACAACCGGGCGTTCATAAATAATGTTCAAAATGCCTTCTGTCAGAGCACGAAGTGGTGCGCCTCCAGTGTTGTTTTGGATAATAATTGTAATATCATCTTCAATTATGCGAATTACGTCACCATTGAAACCAGGCATCATACCCGGGTGATGTATCTGAGTGAGCTTTTTACCGAACTTTTCCTTTGGTAGTTCAGTGATCAACCAGCCATAACCATAATTCCGATGAGGCGACTCTGTAAAAGCTCTCTTTTTTAGTGCTTCACTAAATATCTGATTTGAATACAAGGCCTCGCTAAACTGATATAAGTCTCCGACCGTTGAATAAATAGAACCCGCAGCATAGGTGACAGTCATATCAATATTCTTTGCCGGTTTCAGTCCTGCTAACGTTTTCTCATACCCTTTAGCACTTTTTGGAACAACATAGCCAGAGTAAGAATCCCCGCTGTTATGCATCTTTAGCGGATTGAAAATATAATCCTGCAAAGCTTGTTTATAGCTTAACTCGGTCACTTGCTCGATTATTTTACCCAAAATGGAATAGCCAGCATTGCTATAGCTGAACTGGCTACCAGGCTGAAACTTCAGGTCTCCACTGCAAAACTTTGAAATAAAGTCATTTAGGGTATAAGGGTTATTCGCTTCTATATTTCTAAAGTCTGGATGACTGAACACGTTTGGGATCCCTGATGTATGATTTAAGAGCTGATGAATAGTTACTTTACCGCCGGTATCACTGCGATAGCCCGGTAAGTAATCACTGATTGAATGACTTAAATCTATTTTTTCTTCTTCGACTAATTTTAAAATCAGTGCCGCTGTAAGAGGCTTGGTTGTCGAGGCTATTCTAAATTTTGTATCCACAGAGTTGGGGATTTTCCATTCCATATTGGCATAGCCGTAACCTTTCTTTAGCAACACTTCACCTTGATAAGAAACTAATACTGAGCCATTAAATTCATCATTTTCGGCGTAAGACTCAACAAAAGCATCTAACTTTGAGGTCTTGATTTCAGTTGCTCCCACAAAGGCACTTATTAGGAGTAGGGCAGGAATACTTAATAATTTTATATACATAATCATCCTTAGTCGTTCAAAATGAGATAATATTTTCGTTTCTCTGAAAAACTTACCTGAGCATGAGAAAGGAAACATGACTTTAATGGTCCTTTTTGGTGACTTATGGTGACCAATCGATGAAAAACATTTAAAATCAAATAATTAGCAGCTCAAGGTGGAGTTAGTGATGGATGTCTTTAAGGTAGGGAACGACCTGATTCTAGATCCCTTAAATAAGAAGGTGATAAGAAATGGAGACGATATTTCTTTACCAGAACTGTCCTATCGATTACTGCTGGAGCTTGTTGAACACGCTCCTGAGATCGTGCCTCATGACCAACTTATAAAAGCCGTTTGGAAAGACAGAGTTGTCTCCGATGAGAATCTTAAGAAGCGAATATCTCGCTTGAGAGACTCGATAGCTGATAATCATTCTGAACCCAAGTACATTGTCGCCGAACGTGGAATGGGATATAGGTGCGTTGCAACGGTAAGAAAAATTAAGCGCTCAGAGAGCGCATACAATGATATTGGCGATTTCCAAGCCACCTACTATTCAATCAAACGATTAGTATCTCGCTTACCTATATGGTTAGTAGCAAGCTTTGGAGTACTTGCAATAGGAATGAGTTCATTCGTTCTCTTTCACCATGAAAACGAGAATCCACCTAATGAAATAAGCGAAGCTCTCGATTATCAAGCGGCTCAGAGCTATTTGAAATTTACAGAAAAAGACAACGATACGGCGATTTCATTGTATCAAGATGCGATAAATAGAGAGCCTCAGAACGCTTCAAGCCACAGTGGGTTGAGCGACGCTTATCTTCGAGGTTATTGGCACTATGGAAAGGATAAAGCCTGGTTGGAACTAGGGAAAAAGCATGCGGAAAAAGCCGTACAAATTAATGACGACTTGGCTTGGGGTCATAAAGCTCTCGGGCTTGCCTACTATTTGTCCGGACAATATGAAAATGCAATTGCTTCATTCAACCTTGCGCGTCAAATTGAACCTAGTTGGGGTGAGATTCCAGCCTATGCGTCACTTGTAGAGATCCAGTTAGGTCACTTTATTAAAGCGCATAAGCTTGCAATCTTATCAGTTGAACTCGATCCTGGTAACCCATTTACTAACGCAATCCTTGGAGAGTTATACCGTCAATCATATCGCTTCTACGCTGCCGAAGAGCAATTCAGTAAAACGTTAAATATAGATCCTGGCTTTCTAATGTCTCGCCTACTTTTTAGTGAGTATTTACTAGAAAGCGGAAGACATGTAGAGGCAATTTCGGTGTTACGCGACGTGATTCATAAACAACAGAATTCGCAGCAAGCTCGTTGGTTACTGGGTATAGCACTCTTGATCGACAATCAAATTGAAGAAGCGATTGATGAATTTTCCGCAGCATCAAGCTTAGGCGGACGGTATTACCTTCCAGCAGCAGTCTATTTTGCGGCACTCAAAAAAGACCGTTCAGAATTATCCAAGTTGGGTGAGCAAATTGCAAAGCTCAAGTTAGATGGGGACCAGTGGGCAGAACTTACTTTTCTGGAAGGGATAGTGCTATTAATTAATGATAAAGGTACCGAGGCAACGAACAAGTTTGAATCTGCTATATTTGGGGGGCTCACAACGACTTATCGGTACACTCACCTGCCGATAAATTCAAGCATCACAACTTCGCATCGATTTAATGAATTATTGAATCTAATTGAATCGAAGAACAAGGATAAAATGCCGAAGCGTATTCCACCGCGAACGTAGTGAGATCTCTGGACTTTTCAATACTGAGTTTATTGAACTTAAGAATGACTTCGTTTATGCAGAGTCTATTCTGATGCTGCACCGTTATTTTGCGTCAAGGTCCGCTCCTGGCACGAAGCCGCCTGACAGGGCAATTCTGTGGTCTGCTATGAGCGAAAAGCAGACCTTATGATTTTCGGCCTAATCCAACTAGTGACTAGCCGCCCGTTATTAGTAAGTGTCGGTGTCGCTAGCGATGCACGGCACATTCACTTTGGGAATATTGCGCGTTTTGCTGTTGTGTTTTTTATTTAAGTCGTTTACTGTCAATGACATAACAAAAAAATAAAAGTTGGATATTGTGCGATCGGTAGAGTGTAACTGAGCATGCTCAAATTGCCTTTGCTAACTCGGATTCTTTCAAGTTAGGAATGCCTGCTTGCTCAGTAAGTTAAGAGCTGAAAACCATCAATTGGACGAGTTGCTAAACGCGCACGCACAATATACAAATGTTGGGCTACATACGAAATTGCATCGGAGATGATCCATGAAGCGCATTAAGGTTTCACTTCTGGTTGTCCTGCTACTGCTGACTGCGCTATGGCTCGCCGCCGATACGCTGTTGCCCGAGCCGTTCACGTACTTCTCGTTTCGCACCGTGTTCATGCAGTACAGCGGGGTGATCGGCATCGGCTTGATGAGCGTGGCCATGCTGCTGGCGCTGCGCCCGAAATGGCTGGAGCCGCATCTGGACGGGCTGGACAAGATGTATCGCCTGCACAAGTGGTTGGGCATCGCCGCCTTGGTGGTCGCCATCGTTCACTGGTGGTGGGGAAAAGGCACCAAATGGATGGTGGGTTGGGGCTGGCTGGAAAAGCCCGCGCGCAAACCGGTGGCCGGAGAAACCCTCGGCAACATCGAAGGCTGGCTGCGCAGCCAGCGGGGGTTTGCCGAATCCGTCGGCGAATGGGCGTTCTACGCCGCCGTCGTGCTGATCGTTCTGGCTTTGGTCAAGCGCTTCCCCTACCACTGGTTCGTCAAAACCCACAAATGGATCGCAGTCGCCTACCTTGCCCTGGCCTATCACTCCGCCGTGCTCACCAAGGTGGAGTATTGGACGCAGCCGGTCGGCTGGCTAATGGCGGCCTTGCTGCTGGGCGGCACCGTGACCGCGCTGCTGACCCTGACGGGGCGGATCGGCACCGGCCGCAAGGTTACGGGAACCATCGCGGGTCTGATCGATTATCCCGCGCTGCGCGTGCTCGAGACCGCCGTCGTGCTAGAGGACGGCTGGCGCGGCCATGCCGCCGGGCAGTTCGCCTTCGTCACCTCGGACAAAAACGAAGGCGCGCATCCGTACACCATCGCCTCCGCCTGGAACCCCGCTGACCGTCGGCTCGTCTTCATCGCCAAGGCGCTGGGCGACCACACCAGCCGCTTGCGGGAAAGATTGAAGATCGGCATGCCGGTTACGGTGGAAGGCCCTTACGGCTGTTTCGACTTCGAGGATGCGCAGCCACATCAGATTTGGGTGGGTGCGGGCATCGGCATCACGCCGTTTATCGCCCGCCTCAAGCAACGCGCCGCCACCCCGGACGCAAAGACGATTGATCTCTTTCATCCGACTGCCGAGTTCGATCAGGCCGCCATCGACCGTCTCACGGCAGATGCCGAAGCTGCAAGCGTGCGTCTGCACCTGCTGGTCGATGGCAAGGATGGACGATTGAATGGCGAGCGCATCCGTGCCGTCATTCCGGAATGGCAGTCCGCCAGCATCTGGTTCTGCGGCCCGCCGAGGTTTGGTCAGGCGCTGCGCGAGGACTTCCTCGCCCACGGCCTGCCACCAGAGCGTTTCCATCAAGAACTGTTTCAGATGCGTTGATGGCAGCCCTAATGCAGCTTATCCGATGAGGTTTATCCACTGAATGCCCAACCCATCATTCCACCGGACGCTGCGCGATAAAGCCGCGCAGCACCGGTGAATTCAAACGTTAGCAGCCACTCCTTTCTAGCTATCTTGCCAAATGAGTAAAAAAAGGAATAATTTATACTCATGAACATTTTCGAGTTTGATGACGAAAAAAGCCAGGCGAATCGCCATAAGCACGGCATTGACTTAGGATTTTAGGTGAGCGCACAATAATGACTCCTGCAATTAATATAGCTAAGAAACATCAAATAGGGCACACAGTGCATGAGTACGTTCATGATGCGTCGGTGTCGTCTTATGGTGCTGAAGCGGCAGAGAAACTGGGTGCGCCTGCAGAGCAGGTATTTAAAACCCTGGTGGTGTGTCTTGATGACAGCGAATTGGCTGTCGCCATTATTCCCGTGCTATCCAGGCTTAGCCTCAAACTTGCGGCAAAAGCGCTTGGCGCTAAACGTGCTCTGATGGCTACAAAATCTGATGTAGAACGCTCGACAGGATATGTTCTGGGCGGGGTCAGCCCACTAGGTCAAAAGAAACGCCTGAGAACGGTCATTGATATATCGGCGGATCGCCATACTTCAATCTTTGTTAGCGCCGGTCGCCGAGGGGTCGATCTGGAGCTGAGCCCGAGCGACTTAAAAACGCTGTTAAATGGGAAGTTCGCGGAACTGTGTCAGTAAACTTCATGGAGTCAGTCAGTTGCGCTGGGTCATTGAATTATTTAAGGAAGAACATGCTCCGAAGACTTACCTTGTTACTACTGTTACCTTTCCCAGTATTCGCTGAGGTGTCAGACAAAATGCCTTCGCAGCAGAATCTGTGGGTAACAGGCCTGGTGCTGGCGGTGTGCCTGGGCTTAGCCGTACGCTGGTCGACATGGACGTAGCAGGTATTACCTACAATGATACCTATTACATAAAGAAAGAGGCTGCAAACGAGCTTCGGGTTCACTTCCACGAGTTGGTTCATGTGTTGCAGTGGCGAGAGCTCGCTCCTCAAGGTTTCATCGAGCGCTACATTCGAGAGATTCAATATTTTGGGTATAACAACGCTCCGCTGGAAAAGATGGCCTATGCCTTAGATGGACATTACCAAAGCAAGGGACGGCATCTCAGCGTTGAGCAGTTTGTCCGAGAAAATTTATAACAATTCGCGTAACTCGGAGGCACTAAAGTGTGCCGGCGCGCTCCGCGTTAACGTCCGCTCCTGGCACGAAGCAGACCTCAATAACCTTCAGCAGGACCTAGTGCTTTTTACCTGAAAATTCGCTGAATGATGCGTTCACGAAAGCGAACGATCGCTGGTTACTGGGTCGCCTCGCGCAGACGGAAATAAACGGTAACACGGTAATTCAAATGGGAGGGAGTACCGATTATGGCTATACCGCATTAATTCAGTATGTCCCTCATCATGACCTCATGATAATTTTGCTACTTAACGCCCACAATAATATATTATCGCACCGAACTGTCGTAACCGTAACAGCAACCACACCTAGGCATGTTTTTGCAGATGGCCTAATTTATCACCACGTTTCAACTAACGAGGTGATTTATGAGTCGTACCCATCGCAGCCATGCTCAGTGGCTTGAGCTGTTCGAAGCATTTGAGCAAAGCGGTCAAACCCAAGCAGCATTTTGTACAGAACGAGATTTAAACCCAGCATACTTTAGCAAGCGTCGTCGTGAGCTGCTCGAACAAAACGATAACGGTTTTGTGCAAGCGCAACAAGTGATGCAGACGAACCATCATTCACTGACGCTAAATTATGGCGGCCTAGCACTTACCTTGCCGCTGCACGTTGAGCCACATTGGTTGGCGCAGTTAGTGAAGTCGCTTGCTGCATGAAAATGTTCGTAGAACCTTCGGCGATTTATTTGTATAAGCAGCCGGTTGATTTTCGGAAAAGTATCAATGGCCTCAGTGCCATTGTC
>NZ_JBOJLN010000028.1:0-6899 GCF_050750165.1 Pseudidiomarina sp. WS423
AGAAAATTTCAGCCTGACTCATGGTTACCGCCTAACGCCCGCCACAAACGCGAGCAACTTGTTGCGAGTCGAGCGCCCAAAGGGCGCGTTTTTGATGGCGCTTGTTAAGTCCGCACACTACAGAGACCAGCCATATTGTTTTGCAATAATAGCTACCAAACGAGGAATATCTTGTTTTGCAGCAGCAATAAAATCCTGATCTGCAACAGTAGCACCAGCAAGTTCAATATCATCACTAGCCGTTCGTATGAAATTCGAACCAGATGAATGGTCTCGTCCCTCGACAAACGATACCCAAGGGCCATCAGTTGCAGCACTGCAACGTTCGAGAATGCTTATTAGCTCATCTTTGGTAATATCCACAACCGGATTTCCTTGCACACTTAACGCTTTGCTAATTGGCTGCCGCAGCGTAGCGTAGGCAGTCCAGTGGAGGCCACGCTTTTTGTGGCCGGAACGAAATTAAGCAACTTGTTAGATTCGAAGCTTATTAATTTCTACCATGTTTTTCGTTAAGCGCCCTTGGGTATTAGGGCGGTCTATAAAAACAAACGTGTAGAATGTATCATGCTGGCCTGAATAAACTAATTTCCCTGTCAGAGTTACATTTTTCGGCTGTTTCACTGGAAGCATATCAAGTATAAAAGTACCTGTAGCACCATCCTTCTCGAATTTTTTCGTCAGCTCTGGAGCCATACCGATAACTCGGTCACTTACTACTGCTACAGCTGCTTCGTCAAATCCTTCTTCGGCTGTTACATTTGGAATTTCTACACCGCCAAAGTTTGAATCAAAGTAGTGATAAATTTTTAGCCAGCGCTCTTTTGCTGCATTATAGTCTTCACCCTCGTAAGCCCAGACTTGAATAAAATCCAAATTGTCTGAAGAAAATACGAATGAAATATTAGCCTTTTCTCCAAGGAACTTTCCATTACTCGTTTCGAGCCCTCCCGTTACATTTACATGTTTGTAAGGGCCGTATTCACTAAATGAAACGACAGAATCCCTAGATACGCCTAGCTGCCATGGTAATTCGTTAAATAAGATCTCTGGAAAACCAGAATTGTTTCTGGTTGTTTGGCAACCAACTAATAAAAGCAACATTAAAGGTATAAACTTAAATTTCTTCATAATCTACTCTGTAAATCTAACGCCTCAATCAGCCGCTGCGTCAGCAGTCGGTTGCATTGACTTGTTAGCTTCTAGTGGTTTCGGAGCAAGGAGACTATCAACTAACTCCTGTAACGTTGTGGACTTTAAGCCTGCATTCCATGCAGATTCTAGTGCACGGGAAACAGCAAGAGGGTTTTTCTTTAATCCACCTGCATTCCCATAATATAGAGCAGCTTGATCTTCATGCGTCTTCCAATCCTCACCAAACTCTGGACCCACAGTATTCGTGATATTTGTCTTCCACATTCTCAAATTGGACTTTCTAATATCTGCTTCAGGCCAGTTTTCTGATACATCGTGACCTAACAAGTATAAGATTGCAGCATTATCTTTTTTATGCTTATTGATTTCATCTTCTCTCGTTTTGTCTGTATCAGCATCACAGACGACGAATACCTCAATTTTCAATAACTTTGCTATAGCCAAAGGCTTTAGCAATTCATTTTTTCCACCCACAGGGATAATGTGATAACCAGAACGTCTAAAATCTGAGAGCCTACCCATAAGCTGAATGTAGGAGGTTAAATAGGCAACATCCTCTATACCTTCAACCAATATTAGCTTTCGACTAAAAAACATTTCGCTAATTTCTGGCCGTAAAGTAGGGTATAGCTTTGCTATCATTCCCGTTTCTTTAACCGCCTTTTCACCAGCATCGGTAAGTTCTTTTGCTAGTTCAGCATAAGTTAGCGAAGTAACATTTGAGCAGGATGGAGAACCCGACTCCCTCACCAAACGAACGTTGTGAAAGTCATCTCCGGGGATAAAGTACGGACTATGTGAACAAACAATTATTTGTGAATTTTCATTGGCTAAATCTTGCAAAACCTCAGACAAATAACGTGCTTGTGGAGGATGTTGATATAGTTCAGGCTCTTCAATTGCCATCACAAGGGTCGGCGCATTTCCATCATCTATATCAGCCAGCTCTTGTAAAAGGGTTAGAAGATATGACCTTTGCATGCCATGACCAAAACGAGCCAGCTCACTTTCAAAGCCCTTTTCACCTATTTGAATATGGGCAAGCGGCTCTTCTATTTTGATTGATTTTTCTGCATCATTCTTCCAAAGAACTTTTGCCGTTGCACTAGGATTTGACCACAGCTTTAACTTACTTTCCAGCGATTCAGAAATAGTCGAAAGAACACTCTGTTCCTCCTCCAGCATTGTTTGATAGCTTTTCCTTAATCCATCTCTAAGGGATGATACTTTTTCTGAGAAGTTAACTTTTGCCCGAATTGCTCTTGAAAGCAGTTGTCCAAGAGCTGAGTTCTTACTTTCCTCCGCCTCTTCAGAAAAATCCTTAGATGCTGAAACAAAAACCCATTGCAAGTGAGGTGCAAGTCGGTTAGCTCCTTTAGACACACCATAGAACTGATCTTCACTTGGAATTAAACTACATTGCTCAGGGTGCGATGATTCAAACTCATTAAGTGAATTAGCCATATCGGCTTTTGCGGTAGCTTTTTTGATGTCCGGCCATTTTGACTGTAAATCTGCGAAAATTTGCTTTAATTCGGAGGCTGATTGTTTGGCCTTTTCAGCTTCGAACCATACCTTGAATTCAGTCATTCCAAGGCGGTTACCAAATTGCTTCACTTCTGCTCTTTCAGTGCCTTCGTCAAACTCTGCCCTGGCTGTAACAACTAAACGTTCTTGCCGAACATAATCAGAAAGATCCTGTTTAGCCTGATCAGATAGATCTTTAAATGTGACCGTTATTGAGATTGGTTCCTTCACATTTTTATGATGAAAATCGTCAATAGAAAGCTTACTTAAATCAGTTTTACTGTCCTTGTACTGACGGAAGAACACGTTAAGTGCATTCATTACGGTGGATTTTCCGGAACCATTTTGCCCAACAAAACAACTGTAATCATCAAAGAATATTGTTTCATCCTTGAAAGTTCGGAAGTTCTGAATTCGTACTGACTCAATTTTCATTCTCGATCCTTGAAATGGAAGCTAACGCCCTGCTTAGGGGCGGAAACACATGGGCTAAAATTTAGGAGCGAAGCGACGCAGCCCATGTGTTTGCGTCCCAGCGAGCCTGCGAGCGACTACAGCAGATTGTTAGGTGAACACTCATTTACGACCGCCAAGCCCAAATCTATGTTAGCAACAATATACCCATATTCTTTTTTGGACAAATTGCCGGTTCTGTATTGAGCTTTGGCTGATTCGTGATCCCATGCCTCTCCGCATTTTGCCTCTGGTATTTTGAGGTCTAGGGTAAGTAGATATTGTTGATCTGAATCGATTGTATGACCTTTTTTGGTAGAGCTTTTTGCGCAAAGGCTTAATGCGTACTCGACTGCAAATTTGTCTACGCTGGGTAATCCAACAAATTCTACATCACAGGCTAACACTCTCTTGCCTGAAGTTTCGGTGTAATACAGTTTCCCAGTTGTGCATGCCGACGATAAAAAGAGCGCTACAAAAATTATTAAAAACCTATGAATCAAAAGATTTCCCTGTTCACCTAACGCTCTGTTAAGGGGGGAGCAACGCAATACCGAAGTCGCCGTAAACCACCTTAATCACTAAATTTAACGCATAGCAAAAATGCCACGCGTTGCGAATCCCTCTTAAACAGCTTGTTATGTTCGAAGCTTCACTGCTGTACCAAACACTAGTATTTCTGACGCACCATCAGTAACAGAGCTAGTTGTAAAACGTATGCCCACTATCGCATCTGCATTTAACTTTTCAGCATCTTCTATTAGTCGTTGTACCGCTATATTTCTAGCTTCCATCAACATCTCGGTATATCCTTTGAGCTCTCCTCCGACAATACCTTTCAATCCCGCCATGATGTCTCGGCCAACATGTTTAGATTGCACCACATTTCCATTCACAATGCCCAACACAGCTTCGATTTCCTTGCCAGGAACCGTTTCAGTCGTCGTATAAATCATAATTTACTCCTAGAACATAACGCCGCGCTCTGCGGCAAATTTGGAGCGCAGCGGAAAATTTGTCCGACAGCAGCGCATTGTTATGCATTTCCTCTCCTACGCGGTTGCCTTCGCGGTCTTTCTTCTATTCTGAATGGCTTCAACAATGGCTTTCAAGGCAACGATGTCATTACCCAAATCAGCCGCGGAGGGAACTGCAGCAGCCTTTGCCGACGATGGATCGTGGGCCGTTACAACGTCACAACTTCGCTTATGCAGTTTTTCAATAGCTTCGTATTCGGGGCGGCTAAAGCCTACAACCTCTTCAAGTGAGTCCACGCGAATCCAGTCGCGATATCGCTTTACGACGCCATTAAAGACAACGTCTTGAATTACTCTTTCGAGCGTTGCCCTTAACCGGTCATACTGGTGTCGCATATCTCCAATCTCTTTTTCATTAGGATATGCCGGCCACGTCTTCGCAAGCTTGCTCTGCGCCTGCTCAAGAGCGTTGATTCTCGCTTTATAGCCTTGATGGTCCCACGGGAGGCCATCATTAACACTGCCAGGGGCACCTCCTCGCCACTCCAAAAAGAATGTTGAGTTGGGAATACCTGCCGTCTCGATCTCGTCGGATAGTTGGCCAAGAAATGAAGTGTCATGAGTAAACACTACTACTTGCCGATTCTTAGCCTCCTCAACCAATCTCCGGGCAACATTTCGTCGTCGCCAATGATCCAACGACGAAACCGGATCATCGAGGATAATTCCACACGAATGATTGGCGAGCGCCAACTCAGCAAAGAACGAACCCAGCGCGATTGCACGTTGCTCACCTTCGCTAAGAATCTCATCAATTTTGTTCGTAACTGGAAGATCTAGTAGAAGTTGGTGGTACATCTTCCCACGGGAACTACGCTCCTTTAGCTTTGT
The DNA here is from genome assembly GCF_050750165.1 of Pseudidiomarina sp. WS423. Lineage (NCBI taxonomy): Bacteria > Pseudomonadati > Pseudomonadota > Gammaproteobacteria > Alteromonadales > Idiomarinaceae > Pseudidiomarina > Pseudidiomarina sp. WS423. The sequence continues at coordinate 5,004 of NZ_JBOJLN010000028.1, forward strand.
TTTGATGTGCCCAATGCCAAGTGCTTCAAACTCTTTATCAAGAGCTTTCCTTAACTCATCTGTTACCGCGACAGTAGCAAATTCTTTTGACTTATCAGAAATCGAACGTGTTTTTAAGGCGGGGCGACATTTTTCCAGGGAAGACTTCTTATTCATCCGACCCAACAACTCGACTACAGCATTCAAACTCTTGGCCAGGCTTTGTCTTGCAGTAAGTTCACTCAATTCTCTTTCAAGCTTCGTTCGCTTCGTTTCATCCGCCGCTCTCGTAAGCGTTCGGAAAATCCTTAATTGCTGAGCTGCAAGCTGGCGAATTCGCGCCCTTGGCGAAACATTCAAGGCAGGAACTTCAGCCCATTTTGATGTTTCGAGACACTGGAGCATAAACTCTCTACGCGCATCAATCGAAGCTTGAAAATCTGAAATTACTTGAAGAATTGAGCCGTCTAGGACCTTCAACTCTTCACCAAGGGCATCATCGACGGCAATCATAAGATCGGCTGCCTTGATCTTGGCCTTGGCTATTTCGACCTTGTTACGGGCTGCTTCGGCGGCCTTTGCGACATCATTCTGGATGTACTCATCAAATCGCTTAAGACGGTTAGCCCCTGATTCGGGTAAATTTTCTTGGCACAAGGGGCACACTTTACCCTCAGCAGATTGAGGAAACTCCTCTCCCGGATATGCTACTTCAGTGGAGTAGCGCCGTGCAGCGTCAAAAAGAAGCTTCCAAACTTGCTCTCCAGTTCCTGGAAGTAGTTCTTCACCGACGCACAACGCGTCGGCAGCTTTCTTCTCGGCGTCCTCTGCGGAGATCTTCTCATCATTTATTTTCTGAAGTTTTTCAACAGCGTCTGAGCTAACCCATACCAAAGGTTTGGCAAGCTTGTCGGCGAAAGCTTTCAGTCGCATCATGGAACGCTTCGACTCTTCTGCCTTAGCCAGAGGATTACCCTCCTTGAGAGCATTCTCAAGCTCGGCAATTCGCTTAATATCGCCTTCAGTGATGGTTCCAAGTGAAGTAATAGTTTCTGTGTTTGACTTGATGGAAAGGTTTTCGATGACTCTCCCGACCTCTGTATCGCCAAGAAGATGTTCGAACGGCAATTTACTTACATCAATCCCATTGATCTCTGACTCGAGCATCTCTGAGAGCTTTGGGAGAACTCGATTGGCCAGACTTTCAATAATATCAAGGCCGTATGGTAAGTAAGCAACATCTTGCTCCGCCGTGATGTAGGAACGAGCACACTTGGAATCAAAGACTGAGATTGAGGAGAGCTGGTCCGGTGAAGTTGTGTCGCGCGCCCAATCAACTTCATGTGATACACCCATTACCTTTACATCGAATTTTGCGGTGGGCACCCTCTTGGAGGCCGTCGGATCATTTGCATTTGGGTGGACAGGCTCAGATTGATCTCTAGCCCGACAAGCTCTTTTCATAACACGAGCATAGCCCGACTTGCCCGAACCATTTCCTCCATAAATCACAGTAATGCCAGCTTCGGAGAAAGTTAGAATGCGATCACTCGGAATCTGATTGACGTTTTGCAGGTTTCTCAAAGCGACTAGAGTAACTTGCTCCCCTGGAGCAAGTTCGGCAGGAAGGTGCTCTTTAGCCAGTGGTATCGGCAACAGTGCATCATCACTCTCTATACCGCAATCCTTCTTAAGAAGTGCGTATAACTCGGACAGGTCGGTCTCGTTCAGTGCTGATTCCTGCTGGAAGAGGCGACGGCATGCATCTCGTTGCCATGACTGGAGAGATTCAGTCCACTTTAATATTTGATTAAGCAGGGTCATCCATTTCCTCTCTTGATTTCGTTATTGGGGAGCCAAATCTGCTTCTCTTGCATAACGCCCGAGCACAGCGGCACGAACAACGTGAGTGTCCAC
>NZ_JBOJLN010000029.1:0-6130 GCF_050750165.1 Pseudidiomarina sp. WS423
GGTTCCTTTAAGCTATAACGCTGCCAACAGCGGCCGAGCGTAGCGAGGTCCAGCCCCGCAGGGGCGATGCTGCTTGGCCTTGTTAAATGTTGTTGGCTAGAAATTTGATTGAACATACGTAAACAGCAATTCCTGAATATTGTCTGGGTACTCTGTGAATTCATAGTCGAGCTTATTTAAGTACTCTTCATGTTTTTCTGAAATACTTTCTAATGCCTCAACTCTTTCATCTCGATCTCTCGGAGGACCGCCCTCACCAAACAAATCCAGTGCTTTCTGGGTAATGCCGGCCATTTTATGCGCACCAATAGCGCTAAGAGCCTTTGCTGCATAAAACGCGATATCGCCGGCTGTGTTATAAAACAGCTGATCGAAACCTCCGTTATTCACCTCGGCTTCCACAGCCCATATTGTTGCCAAGACGCGCTCTGGCTCACCAATACCGTCGAATCCCTTAGACTCAAATTCGATCAGTGATTTTTCAAATGCTTGCTCGATATTCATGATGACATTTAACGCCCGCCACAAACGCGAGCAACTTGTTGCGAGTCGAGCGCCCAACGGGCGCGCTTTTGATGGCGCTTGTTATGTTGGAACATGATCAAATAGCCCCTTAACTGCTATGTAAAAAACGAAGCAAGCAAAGATTAGCCCTAAAAAACGTATCACTTTGGGAGCATCTTTTTTAATTTTAAGCTGCACAGCGATTCCAAAATCATCACCTACGTACCACAAAAAAACCTTTTGTAAGCTCCACAAAGCCATAAATATGTAAAGGCTGAGCAGCCCATAAAACTCAACATTAGCTAGCATTAATGCCATCGTAATGATTAATGCGACTACTAAAACCGCGAAACTGATTGTCTTAATGCGAGCGATCATTACGCTGCTCCAACATAACGCCGTGCTCTTGGGCAAACCGGAGCACAGCGTAGGTTCGTCCCTAGCAGCACTTTGTCAAATGCTTTTCTGCTTTTGCATTGCATCTTTGAGCTGCTCTATTGTTGGTGGATTATTTGACCGATGGAGCATGGCATGACAAGTTGGACAAACTGGCACCAAGTCCTTTTCCGGGTTAACCTGATACGTGCTGTCAATTGTATGTAACGGTATCAGGTGATGAACATGTATAAAACCGATACCTATCTCACCATACATACTCTCAAAATTCATGGCACATACAAAACAATCTAAACCGTGTATTTCAATCGCTCTATTGCGTGCTTGGCGATCCCTTTCATAGGAGTTAACAGTTATTTGTTTTTTCGCGCCTTCTGCGTAGCCTTCGGGGTTTGAAATTTCCTCAGGGTAACTAAACTCTGGCTGCTCTTGACCAAGGAAACGTAAATATGCCCTTAATGCAGTACCACAGTTGTTCTTGTAGCGCTCTGCCAAGTCTGTTTCTGAAAGGCGGTCCAGTATTTCTCTAACTTCACGGTCAGAAGCTACCGTAGATCTGTTTAGATTGATATTAAGGTGCCTTGAGACTGCCTCTAGATACCTTCCGTAACTATAAGCACTATTATCTTGCAAGCCACCTTGGACTAAAAACTCTATATATTCGAATTCATTTTCGACCATGGCTCGAATTCCGATGGGTATTTAACGCCCCGCGCATGCGCGCGAACCTGTGAGCGTCGCAGCGGCCAAAGGCCGCGAATGACGCAGTTTGTTATACATCATTGCTTTTTATTCCCATAAATCCAATCCAGCCCTTGAATTGCAGTCGTCGGAAAGGCTGTCGCATGGGTCGCACCAGCTACAATTTCAAATTGAAGCTCTATATTGGCAGTATCCAGTTGCAAAATCTTGTCTTTTAATTGGTTTGCACCAGCCAACATATCCTGCCCTTCACCATAGACAGGTGTTTCATACTCACCAACAGACAGGTACACCTTTGTCGTTACCTTTGGCTTTGCGGCTTGTAAAGCAAGAATCACATTGTTATCAAACCAGACTGATGGACTACCCAGTATGTAGTTTGAAAACAGATCCGGTTCAGAGAACAAAATATAGGCACCAAACAAACCGCCTAATGAGTTGCCGACAAAAGTTCTGTCTGTTTTACTTGCCCGGTAATTGTGTTCAATAAATGGCATAACTGCATCACGTAGAAAGACCATATGTCCTTTAGCATTGCCAGTTTCCTGCTTCCATGATTTAGCCACTGTCGGCGTATAATCTCTGGTTCTGCTGCTTGTTCCTGCCGAACCTTTTTCATAAGACACCGCAACGATAATGGCATGCTGCATAACTCCACTGTTCATCGGAAAACGCATTGCACCAGATACGATTGGAAAACTGTAGTGCGCATCAGTAAGGTAAATCACCGGGTAAACTTGATCAGTTCTCGTGCTGTAGGAAGGAGGTAGTTGAATAAATAAAGGGTAGATTCGCCCACTGGATTGTTCTTTTAGCTCAATCACAGAACTTCGCGGTAACTCGTATGGAGTGTTGGCACTTAACTCAAAGCAGATCAGCAGCAATATCGATAGAAAAAATAATTTCATTTGATGAACCATGATGTATAACGCAAAGCACACGGGTGACGACCGCGTAGCGGTTGGCATCCCAGCGGGCGCCGGCCGCGAGTGCTGCGCCTTGTTATACGTGCTTTAGCTAAAATATCATTTAGCCACATAGTGACAGCCCCATTTTCGCGCCGAGGCTAGTGCAAACCCAAAACTGACTATTGAAAATACGGCTTGGTAATACATATGTTTTTCTGGCTGAAAAAGTACGGCATTTGCTATAGACACAAGAAAACCGAACGCTGATACAAACCATAAAAACTTAATAGCCTGATCATAATGCCCATTCGATACGATACCACTATGCTGCTGAAAGCTTAAAACGAACGAAGTCAGCTTGTAAGTTAACCATACAAAGAATATTGACATTATTGATATGAAAATTGCACCTGACACTTCGTGGAACAGTACGCCCCAAATTAGAGCGATTGAAGACCAGACAACCGGAAATAGAAATCCAATATTATCGGTTTTAACCAAGTAATTTGGCTTAATTGAAAGTTGCTCCAACTCAGTACTCCGAAAACGTATAACGCAAAGCACACGGGTGACGACCGCGTAGCGGTTGGCATCCCAGCGGGCGCCGGCCGCGAGTGCTGCGTATTGTTAGCATTTTTATATGACAACACTGAAAACACCCGCCCCGATAATTAAATACAGTGAAAGCAAAAACAATAAGGCGATACTACGCCCCGGAACAGCATGAATAATCAAAGCAGGGTAAGAGGTAATATCATCTAACCTCGGAACAAAAAATTGCACACCTTCAAATTCTTTAAACTTCTTAACCGCTGGCTCTATGTATGCCAAAAACGCATACCAATGCATTAATAGAAATGTTCACGCTCCCATTACTTCAATTAATGCGCTCAACTCCATAGCCAGTACTATTTCCGGACCTGCCAAAAGCACAACTAAAAGACATGCGAGAATATGTATTGTGCCACCTTTTAGTTTGTTCAAGAAATTTTGAAAATAGCTCAATACTTCCCCCATGCTAACGCAAGCCTAAACGGCGAGCAACTTGTTGCGAGTCCAGCGGCCAAAGGCCGCATTGTTTTAGGCGCTTGTTAGGCGATCTTTCAAATAGAAACTGAATTAATTGTTAATATCGATATTATGACAACCATAACTAAAAAAGGAACTGAACATATATATCGGAATGCTCTTGGAAGCTCAGGTTTTGGCCAAGCTAAATAAATGAAAGCGGGCAGCCAAAGAACTGAAGAATAAAGGACGGAGTATCCAATTAAGTACCAACCCTCGAATCCCAACTTATTGCTCGAATTGAAGAGCATATTAACTCCGTACAAAGCAACAATGCAGGCGATTGTCATAGCAAAGGCAGAAAATCCTAAAACGAACTCATGAAAATCACTTTTGATCATTGCTCACCAGATTTTTAAAAGCCTAACGCAAAGCACACGGGTGACGACCGCGTAGCGGTTGGCATCCCAGCGGACGCAGGCCGCGAGTGATGCGCCTTGTTAGCAGCTTGAATTAAAACCCGCGCGGCACTGCCGCACTGGCGAAGCTGAACAAAAGCACCACTGTGCAACTTTAAAAACAACACCGGCCAGCTGCGATACGGCGAGCCAACCGGAACCTGTAAAACTGATTTAAGCGAAGCCACAAAGAACAACGCTACCGCCACCACCGTTTGCAACAAACCCACAAACGGGCGAGCTTTGACTATTTGCCAGTGCCGCTTGGAAAGCCAAACACGAGCGACGCCAGAACAAAACTGCTGATTGAAACCGTTAAAACCCGAACACCTGCTAACGCCCGCAGCACGCGCGGCTTTGTAGTGGAGGCGAAGCCGCAACGAAAAAGGCGTCGCCGTGCCTGCGCTTGTTAGCTTTTTTCACAGTTCTGCTTCCACTCTTTAAACAGCGATTTCACGGCTTCGCTGACTTCGCTACGAAGATGTAGATCATGTGCTTGTAGCTCATATTCATAGAATATGGATTCAAAATTAATTGTTTGTTTGCAGCTAAAGCTGCCTGCCGATTCAGAGCAATGGCCTATATACCAGTCCGATGGAATAGCTTTTCCTGGGTTCTTCAAAGGCGCAGATCGAACAAGGTGCCACATAAACAGAGGCTCGTGATACTCATAAACACGATAAAACGGCAGGCTTGGGTCTTTTTCCACATACACGGTATCTCTTTTGTCGTAAACGTTCCAAGCGGCTTCAGCCATTCCATTAGGATTGCCAATCTGTGAGCTTGCATATGCCAACCCCATTAGCTCATGCTCAAAATCTACCCCATTACTGTTGATATGGCTTAATGTGTATCCCGAAACCTTAGCCTTAATATTTTGAGCTGGGATGTATATCAATTCTTGACCATCCGAACTATCGAGCTCGTCAGCGATAGGTGCAAGAAATGCTTTCATAAATGAACTATCCGGTGAAAAACTAGATGGATAGCAAATTTTAGTGTCATCTAGTCGCACTTTTCTAAGGCTTTCGGCATAAGTAACTTGCGAGCTAAAAATCACCAAGATAAAGAGATAAAACTTCATACTTCTCCTGAAAGCTAACGCGAAGCACAGCGGCGGCCCGTCAGGGACGTCCGGCGGCCACCGGCCGCGTACTGTTGCGCCTTGTTAAATGGCCCTGGGCACACGGTCCGACTGAGCCACTGTTTGATTGAGTTGCCGGAGCTTGTTGAGAGAGATTTGAAACTGACCATTACTCGGTAGCCGTTTACCTGTGAACTGATCCCAAACAAGGGCTCCTGGCCCGTTATAAATTTCTTCGAATGTTCCGTCACGCAAGATCTTGATGATGATCGTATGCTGCGGCTGACTCCGGAACGCTACAGATTTGGATTGCGTAGCCTTGATCTCAACTTCCAAGCCTGTTTCGGTGACAGCGTCATAGCCTTTGTTGGAAGCTGCCTTCAGCTCCAAATTATAGGCGTCGGCCACGATGCACTCACCCAGACTGCCAACCATGTGACCATCCGGGGTGAAGTGCCTGCCCGGGAACATGGTCTCCAACTCATTGACCGTGGCATAGAGTTGCTTGACCAAGGTCCGGAATTTATCGTGATCGATCATAGACATTTAACGCCCCAATATGCCGACGAAACGAGCGCAGCGAGTTGAGGTCGGAATAATTGGCTTGTTAGCTTTCACTTCTACCAACTTGTTTTGCTATTTGCCCACTCAAAGAAAAATGAACCTCGATGTCTGTTGGGTTAATATTGCTAATTTTATATTCACCACCTAACAACCAAGGTTGTATTAAACTATATATTTGGCCGTTAGATAATACTTTGCCAGATTGAATTAAATCACCGACCATTTGTATAGCAAAACATTCAACAACAAATTCTTTGTCTGATAGAAGTTCGTTAAACTGTTCAGGTGACTCAGCTACCTTAGAAAATTCTGCTCCGCCAGTATCTAACCACCAAACTTCTCTATTTTCGACATGCTGTACAAATGCGTCACCAGACGCTGACATCAGAATTGGTAAGAATTTACCCTCTAAAAGCCACTCCCAATCACTGAGTAAAGAGTCTCGATTTAGATGAGAAAAATTTACGGTTAAATCATTCAGAGTCATCGACACTTCCTGTGAAAGC
>NZ_JBOJLN010000030.1:0-5264 GCF_050750165.1 Pseudidiomarina sp. WS423
GCCGCAAATGCCATTTCAGGAATTTAAAAGTCGCCTGCTAGCCCGAAAATTAGAATTGGAGCGCCAGGTCGCTGCCATTGAGCGCGACTTTGCGCAAGGTCGCAGTGCTGACTTTGCCGAACAGGCAACCGAACGCGAAAATGATGAGGTGCTCAGCGCGATTGAGCAAAAAGACCGGCAGGAATTAGCGCAGATTAATCGGGCGCTCGCCAGAATGGAGCAAGGTAACTACGATAAATGTGCACACTGCGGCGAAGCCATTAAACTGGCGAGACTGAACGTAATTCCGTTTGCCGAACTTTGTGTCCGCTGTGCCAAATAACCTTAGCAGACCGGCAGTGCCGGCCTGCTATTCCACTACTTATCCGCTACTTTTAATCCGGAACAACAGCGAATATAGTACCGGTACCGCCACCAGCGTCAGGATAGTGGCAAACGCCAGCCCCGCCATGATGGTCACGGCCATACTGTTAAAAAACGCATCCCAAATCAGCGGCAACATCCCCAGAATCGTAGTCAAGGCTGCCAGTAATACCGGCCGGATCCGGCTAACGCTAGCCTGGACTATCGCCTGAACCTTATCGCTGTTTTGCTGAATTTGCAGGTCAATTTCGTCTACCAGTACGATGGCGTTCTTCATCAGCATGCCTGATAAACTGAGAAAACCGAGCAATGCGGTGAAACCAAGGGGTAGACCCGTTGCCAATAAACCGGCGGTCACGCCACAGATAGACATCGGCACTATTAACCAAATCACCAGCGGTTGCTTCAGCGCACAGAACAACAGAATACTGATCACCAGCATCACGATAAAACTTAAGGGTAATTGCGCGGCCAGCGATTGCTGGGCTTCTGCGGAGCTTTCATATTCACCGCCCCAACTCAGTTGATAACCAGCGGGTAATGGCAGCGCCTCAATTTTCGGGCGAACCAATTTTAGGGCCTGATCGGCCGTGTAACCCCAGGCCGGTTCAGCTTCAACGGTAAGGGTTCTTAACCGGTCGCGGCGCTGAATTATCGTTTCTTCAGTTTGGGTTTGCAGCCCATTAATCACCTGCGTAATCGGAATATAGGTATTATCGTTAGCACTCCAAATCATCCGATCCTGCAGCCGGTCAATATCAAAGCGCTCGGATGCTGGCGGCCGCACCACGATGGGAATTTGCTTATCATGTTCGCGGTAGACACCACTGCGTACACCGGTGCTGGCAAACTCCAGTGTTTGCGCCAGATCAGTGCGATTAATACCGGCAATCCGCGCCCGCTTTTCGTTAAAGTCCGGTACGATCACCAGTTCGCGTTGCCGCCAGTTATGCCGTAAATCGGTGATAGCCGGCTCTTGACGCATTAATTCAGTAATTTGCTGGCCGAGCTGCCGTAAGATGCGCTCATCCGGGCCAGATACCCTGGCTTGCAGCTTAGCGCCACTGCCCGGCCCAAACATCAGTTGCTGGGTGTAGATCTCAGCCTGCGGTAAGCGCGGCGGCAGTTCAGTGCGCAGCCGCTGCATCAGCGGAGGGATCTGGTCTCGGTGTGCGGTACGGATAATCAATTGGCCATAGGCGGCATTCGGCTGCTCCGGTGCGTAAGTCAACATAAAGCGACTGGCACCCGAGCCAACGAAACTACTGACTGATTCGACTTCGGGTTGCGCCATTACAAAGGCTTCAATTTCTGCCAGATCACGCGAGGTAGCGCGAATATCTGAGCCCTGGGGCAAGAAGTAATTCAAGTAGAAAATTGGCGTGTTCGACGCCGGGAAAAATGCCTGCTTTACTTGCCCGAAACCGATAACACTAATTAGCGTTAGCAGCGCCAAACCGCCCAGAGTTAGCGCACGTTGGCGCAAGGCAAAGCGCAATACCCTGACATAACGCTGATAAAAACCGGCAGCATAGGGATCGGCAGCGGCACTATTGGCATCGACTTTAAACAAATAATGCGCCAGCAAAGGGGTGACACTAATCGCCAGCACCCAACTTAACAGCAATGAAATCGCGATGACGGCAAACAGCGAAAACAAGAACTCACCGGTACTATTCGGCGACAGGCCAATACCAGCAAAGGCCATAATGCCAATCACGGTCGCGCCTAACAGCGGGATCTGGGTACGACTGGCCGCTTCATCCGCCGCCTGCCGTGAACTCTGGCCACGCTGCATATTAATCAGCATGGTTTCTGCGACCACGATGGCGTTATCAACCAACATGCCCATGGCAATAATCAGCGCGCCAAGCGAAATCCGCTCCATCTCGATATTGGCCAGTTTCATAAAGAATACGGTACCCAAGACGGTAAGTAACAAAGTACCGCCAACGACTAAACCAACCCGCCACCCCATGGTCAGACACAGCACCGCAATAACAATGACCACGGACAAGATCAGGTTAACAATAAAGTCGTTAATGGCGTTATCCACCACCACATGTTGCTGATAGATCGGATGCAGGGTTACGCCAAGCGGGATACGCTCTGCCAGTTTCGCCAGATGATGATCAACCGCTTTACCTACATCGACAATATTGGCATCGGTCAGACCGGAAATCGCCAGCGTAAAGGCCGGTTTGCCATTAAAGCGAATGATTTGCGATGGCACTTCAACTTCATCCCGGCGCACTGTTGCAACATCAAAAATGCTTAGTTGCTCGGTTGAGCCCGGTTTCCCAATCCGTAAATTTTCAATTGCCTCAATTGAATCCAGGCCGGGTTTGCTGTTCAGGCGAATCCTTTTGTCACCCACCTGCACCGAGCCGGCTTGTGCTACTGCATTTTCGGTTTGCAGGGTGTTGACCACCAATTGCAATGGCAGGCCAATCCCGAGCAAACGCTCATGCGAAATTTCTACGCTGATTTGCTCTTCCGGTTCGCCGGCGGTCTGGACTTTTGCCACCCCAGGCACCGTCAGCATCTCACGGCGTAAAAAAGTAGCCAGCTCGCGTACTTCGCGATCGGAAAAACCGTCAGTTGTCACGGCATAAAAAATACCAAATACATCACCGAAATCATCATTGACGATCGGCTTCATTACGCCGGTGGGCAGGCGAATACTGGCATCATTAACCTTACGCCTGAGCTCATCCCAAATCTGTGGCATCTGACTGCCGTCATACTTATCCTGAATTTGCACCCGGATTTCCGATTTACCCGGCATCGACTTGGAGGTAATACGCTTTAATTGTGATAATTGCTGAATAGCGGATTCCAGCAATTCCGTCACTTCCTCTTCCACTTCCAATGCCGTTGCGCCCGGATAATAGGTGACAATAATCGCCTCTTTCAGCGTAAAGGCCGGATCTTCTAAGCGGCCAATACTGACCAATGCCCAAAGTCCGCCCAAAAAGCACAGCATAATAAACAGCCAGGTATTAACCTGCTTTTCAATTGCATAACTGGCAATCCGCATCAGAAGGCTCCTTAGTAGGCCACAAAGGGCTGCACCTGCTGCCCGGGCTGTAACTGATAAATCCCGGCCGAAACCACCTGCTCGCCACGATTCAAGCCACTGAGCACTTCAATCTGTTGCTCACGCACCGTGCCAACCTGTACGGCAATGCGCTGCACGGTTTGGCTATCAGGCAGATAGCGCCAGACATAAAATTGTTCCGGTGTCGCGGTATCCAGTGCCGAGACGGGAATAAGAACAGTACTGTCAGTCGCGACCTTTTCGGTCACCACATTAACCGTCATACCGGGCAATAAATTGACATCCGGCAAACGTGGCATCGCAAACGAGACCTGATAAGTCTGAGTTAAGGGATCAACTTCAGTGGCATGTTCACGGTAAGCCAGAGGATAGCGTTCGCTGGCAGCTTCTGATAACCGCACTGAAACCAGATAGTCACTGGTATCCCTGACCTGGCGCATAATCTGTTCCGGCACGTTAATATGTACACGCAATTCGGAAATATTTTGCACCCGTAACAATGGCGTACCGGCAGCAACAGTGGCAAAACGCTCGACCAGCCGGCGGGTAACCAGCGCATCAAAGGGCGCTTTAAGTTGGGTGTAGTCCAGATTAAGGCGGGCATTTTCCAACGCAACCCGGGCAATTTCAAAATTGGTTTGCAGCTGATCAAAGGCAGACGGGGTTAAAATTCCCTGTTCACGCAACGGCTTGCCACGTTCCAGATCTCGACTGGCCTGCGCCAGCTGCACTTCCGCCTGGTCCACGGCTAATTGGTAGTCTGCCGGGTCCAAGGCGGCCAGCAGTTCTCCGGCAGGTACGACCTGCCCCTGCTGCACCGGTAATTCGGTTACCCGGCCACCGACCTGAAACGCCAGATCCACTGTACTCACCGCATCAATACGCCCGACAAAATGCCGGCTATTGGCTTGCTCTTCGCCATTAATGGTATAGAGCTTTACTGTCGGTACTATCACAGTGGCAGGTGGTGTCGCGTCTGAGCAGGCGCTTAAACCAATAACGATACTCACAACCCACCAGGGTGATTTAATTGCCATCTTCATACTTGTAGCTCCCGTGCCTGTTGCACTAATTGTTGTTCCAGCGCGCTGCGCTCTGCTGCGGTAAAAGGGGATAAATTCAATAAATCATGATAAATCAGGGCTTCACAGGCCAGTAACAGCAAGGTTGCCTGCAATGCATTGCCATGTTCAGCCTGAATTTGCTGCAGCACATACTTATTGTGTTGCTGCACCGGCTGTAACAAAGCTGGCTGCTCTGCGGCCGCGGCCAGAATCGCCATCGCGGTATTACCGGCAATCTGCCGGGTAAAGTGGGCGCGGGTTTGCAATACCGCTGCCAAGGTCGAACTTTCCGTGCGCTCTTGTTGCGTCCGCTGGCACTCTGCCTCATCTAACAAATGCTGCACCATGGCGCTGATTAACGCTTCTTTACTGGGGAAGTGATAAATCAAACCACCTTTACTGACACCAGCGGCTTTGGCAACCGCATCCAGCGTCACTTTACCGGCGCCTTTTTCAGCGGCAACACTGAGTGCGGCCTGAATGATTTGACTGTTAGTCAGTTGAGATTTTTTATTCAAGGATAAGTTCCCGTGCCGAGGCCGGATCGAAGCCGCCGTAGCCACAAAAATACCGACCGGTTGGTGCAGTAAATTATTATAGGCGAATCCAGGTAAACCGCAACTGAAGCATTAAAAAATGACTATATTATGGTGAACTTGACTAACACCCGTAAGCGTCCATTTTAGGACGTCCTATTCCCACTTAAGATCGCGCGATAAGCTGTGCACTCATCATAACAGGAGAGTGATATGGCAAAGCGAGCTTACCGCAACGCG
>NZ_JBOJLN010000031.1:0-5169 GCF_050750165.1 Pseudidiomarina sp. WS423
GGGCAAGGCAAAATCGCCCTGCGGGCTGGACGCGCTAACGCGCGCCTTTGCTTGCGGCGTTAGTTGCTAAGTGTATTCTGAGAGCTCCGTAGTGAAAAAAAGATTAGGCCTTGTTTTAATTGAAGTGCCGCTGATTGCCTCGATTATCATCAGGTTATTCGCTGGCGTTGTGGCTTATTACTACATTGGGAATGTCATTGAGGCAATTCAAAGTGAAGAGGTGGTTAGACGGGGCAATATTTACACTATGTTTGACAACCCGTCTTTGTACTTTATTCGGTTGTCACTTTATTCTCTGTGTGCTTTTGCTGGTTTCTGGTATGCAACTCTTGGTACAAAAGTAAAAAATGGCAACTAACAATCGCCATCAAAAACGCGCCCTTTGGGCGCTCGACTCGCAACAAGTTGCTCGCGTTTGTTGCGGGCGTTAGGCTTTTCAGAGATCAAGATGAAGTGGTTTAAAAGAATAATCATATCCTTATCGATAATCGGAGCTTTGCTCTTGGCTGTAGGAGCTGGGTTTGTCTGGTATGTCTTCTCCGATATTCAAGGACGCGATCACCTTGCCGACCAAGCTCTGATCTCAGATTTGGAAATAAACATGGGGAAGTACAAGAAATTAATCTCTATGTTCCGGGAGGACTCTCCAGCCACCGTTATTCACCCAACTTGGATAAGTCCTGATAATGTAATTTCAGAAACACGCTGGGATGAATACAAAACTCTATTTTCAGAGCTTGGCCTTGATGCGGGCATGAGGTCTTGGGGCGGTAATAGCATCTGGTTTATATCTACTGCCCAAGGTTTAGTGACAGGCGGTTCAAGTAAGGGCTACATGTACAAGCCAGAAAACCCCAAGCCCCTGTTTTCTAGCCTAGATAAAATACCAGAGGGCTTAGCAAGTAATGTCAAAGGATATAGGAAAATCAACGATGAATGGTATATCGTCTTTGACTGGGATGATTAAGTCTAACAAATGGCTGCTAGGGACTGCATTACGCTGCGCTTCATGCAGCCCCAGAGCCAGGCGTTAGTTTTTTGTAGAGATGGAGCTTAGTATATGTTTAAGAAGTTTATTTTGGCGCTAGGCATTATTGTGTTACTTACTGGTTGTAGTGCAACAGGACCTAAGTTTACTGAAACTGAAGCACCAGAGGTAAATAAGGCTAAAGTGTATTTTTATCGGCCTTGGGCTATGTTAGATGGCGCTGCATCGCCAGTAGTGCAGATAAATGGCGTAGATAGTTTTGAGATAGGTAATGGTGGCTTCCATGTAATAGACCTTAGTCCAGGCAATACAATAATTGCAGTTAAAGAGGGTGGCTTTATGTCCAATTGGCGTGCCGGTCCGTTACAGATATCTTTCGATGCACAAGCCAATAACACTTATTTTGTTCGCTTAACTGCGGCTCTTGATAACGCAGCTTATGTTGGTGGCGTAGCCAGTATTTCTGGTAACTACTCGCTTGGATTGGTTAATCCAGAAATCGCCAAGCAAGAACTGCGTGAAACTAAGAAAAACTAACAAGGCAAGTCAGCATCGCACCTTCGGTGCTGGACTCGCTAACGCTCGCCGCTGCTTGCGGCGTTAGGTAACTCAATGAACAGTGCCATCGATGATATTAGCGAAGATTACCAGGATTGGGGCTTAGATAATTTATCGTATAAGGATGGGTTACTCACCCTGAACCTAGTTACTTATATAAACGGCGATGATCCTATTAGGTTCATGGTGGTGTTCACCGATACCGTTTTATTCGAATCATACGATGAAAGTAGCCATTTTCAGGATTACCATTTGAACCGTGACTCAGGAGTTATTGGGGTATATACAGCATCGAGCTTACTTGAATATGCTAAAACGAAAACAAACGTCATGTGTTTAAGCAACGATAAGCTATCCCATTACTCCGTAATGACGACAAATGAAATCATTCATGTGTTAACCAGAACTGAGCCAGTGGTGGTAAATGTTACCTAACAAGCGCCATCAAAACGCCGCTTCGCGGCTCGACTCGCAACAAGTTGCTCGCGTTTGTGGCGGGCGTTAGGCATGTCTATGCATAAAATCATTATTATCTTAATTTTTTTATTATTTAACGATGAGTCAAGAGCTAATAGTGCTGTTGATAATATACCTAATTATGAGACACATGAGTTTCAGAGAGCACAAGAGCAAAACTATTCTGGTATGGTTTACATTTGCGTAGAGCTTTCAAAGAAAAATAATTACGCTGAAGATGGAGAGGCGCTTCTTGAAAAATTCAGAATAGCTTCAAAAATATCGCCAGAACACTTGGCAAAGATTAGAAAAGACGCTCAGCGTTGGTGGGCAAGTAAGCCTCAAAACATTGATTACAAATTTTTCTGGGACGATATGTGTGAAAAGCCTATGCAGAACATGCGTGGTTTTTTTGATCTTTAGTGGTTAAGTGTATTCCAGTTTTGATGTACGGTTTGCCTAACAATCCGCGTCATTCGGGGCCTGCGGCCCCTGCGACGCTCACAAGTTCGCGCGCATGCGCGGGGCGTTAACAGGTACTATATGGATAAGTATTCCCTAAAATTCGACGCGTTGGACCGAGAATCATATGCAGTATTCTTTTCTCTGGATGAAGCTACGGAGAAGTCTTTATCTGAATATCCGGAAACATTGAGCCGAGCACGGGGAGCTTTACACTTTGCTCACTTGCTTAGAAGCGGGGGAGAAGGGGATGGTAGAGAAAAGATGGCGGGTTCATACTTGCGAGCCTCATTGGCGGAATATGTTGCGATCGATGAAATGGCCAAGATAGAACTTCAAGATAAAAGGTTCTCTTTATTGGATACTGACTGCCCGCTTCCGCATGTACTAAAAATATTACGTAACTTCCAGATGCATATTGGAACGACAAAAGTTACAGAAGAAAATATGCAAATTTTATACTTGGAAGAGCCTTTCACCTTGGGTAAGTGGGTTGTGACGGATATTCATACAGGTAATTTACTTAATCTCCACGCCTTCCAAGCATCAAAGAAAAAGCCTCCCATCTACAGCGAGGAAACGGCAACGAAGATGGTGCAATGGCTAAATGATGCACAAGCTGCTTTTGGGTTTCCCGATCTGATATACAGAGGGGTGATGGATGCGTGTAATAGGATTGGTGCGAGAACCTGTTAACAAGGCCAGGCACAGCGACGGCTTTTCCGTTACGGCTGCGCCTCCACTACAAAGCCGCGCGTGCTGGCGGCGTTAGCCTTACAAGGAAAGTTATGAGAAATCTGATAGTTATTTTAGTACTGTTTGTAACAACATTAGCTGTTCATGCCGAGGATTTTAATTGGCGAACAGGTGATGGGGCAAAAGCACCAAATACGAAAAATCAAAAAAGTATCTCGGGATTTGGCGGTTGGTTGCTGGTGACTCCTGATAAAGACTGGGAGGAAAAATGGAATACTCCAAAAGAGAATATCCCTCACTTTTCAGAAGCGGAAGAAGTCGAACTTGGTGAAGAATTAACAATCTTGCCTTTTTTTGCGAATCCTAAGCTAGATGAAAATAGATATTTTAAGATCTTGTGCGACATTAAAATTATCAAGCCAAATGGTAGCTTTTCAATCAATGAAATTGATGTACCGTGCGCCGAGGGAATACTGGAAGATGACCCTATGTCAATATTTCTCACACAAACCGTGATTAAGTACATTGGTGAAGCAGGGGATCCCTTTGGAGAGTGGACGGTCTTTTTTAATATGAAAGACTCTTTAAGAAATGTAGAAATCCCATTGGAAACTTCATTTACACTGGTTAAAAGTAAGGCTAACAAGTCAATACAGCCGACCGCTAACGCGTCGGCTGATTGAGGCGTTAGGCTAAAACATGAACATACTTATACTGACCTACGGAACCCGAGGCGATGTGCAGCCATATATCGCATTGGGGCAAGGCTTAAAGCGAGCTGGTCACTGTATCACATTAGCCACGAGCTCACGATTTAGAAAGATTATCGAGCATGCTGGGCTGCACTATGCATTCATGAACGACGGCATGCTAACTTTATTGGATGCCCCAGAAGACCAAGGCGCATTGGAAGACACAAACAACATATTTCAAGTTGTGAAGCGCACGCTAGGCTTACTCAAGAAAATAGGCCCAATACAGCGTGCCCTCGTGGACGAGAGTTGGGTCGCAGCACAGCAGTCCAAACCAGATATTATTGTGTTTCACCCCAAGGCCTTTACCGCCCCCGACATTTCCGAAAAGCTCGGTGTTCCAGTTCTGATGGCGCTTGTCGTGCCAGGGTTAGTGCCTACTGCTGAATATCCAAACATGATGTTGCCGCGGCTGAGGTTGGGTGGATGGTATAACAAATTCTCCTACAGCTTTGTGAATCGGCTGATTGGGTTGTCAGTGGCTAAGTACGCTCGAGCTTGGCGCAAGGCTCATCATCTGCCGAAAGCAAAGCGCTTTAGCCTCTTACATACCGCCGATGGCACACCCATTCCTGTTATTCATGGCTTTAGCAGTTTGGTCGTACCACGACCTGATGATTGGCCCCAAACTGCTAGTATCTGTGGTTACTGGCATACTGAAGATGACGACCATTATGAACCCTCACCAGAGCTTTCAGCCTTTTTGAACACAGGTCCACCGCCGGTGTATGTTGGTTTCGGCTCGATGACAGGACGTGACCCTGAACGGCTAACAGATATCGTCATTGAAGCACTTCAAAGAGCAGGCGTGCGGGGGATTCTGGCAACAGGCTGGGGCGGTATGGAAATTAAGGCATTGCCGGAGAGTATTATTGCAGTTGACCAAGTACCTCATTCGTGGCTATTCCCTCGTGTGTGCGGGCTTGTGCATCACGGAGGCGCAGGAACTACGGCTGCTGCCTTACAGGCGGGTAAAGCGTCTATTGTTATTCCGTTCTTTGGCGATCAGCCCTTTTGGGGAAATCGCTTACACTCGTTGAATGCCGGAGCCGCCCCTATCCCATTGAAAAAGCTGACGGTGGAAAGACTTGCGGCAGGCATTAAAGAGATAACCACAAATCAAACTATAATCGAACATGCCGCAGCGCTGGGAGCGAGTTTGCGAGAAAAACACGGCGTGGAGAAAGCTGTTGCAATAATTGAAAGCCTTGTATGCAAGCCTAACCAAGCATTGCAGCGGACAAGCCGCTGAATGCG
>NZ_JBOJLN010000032.1:0-3846 GCF_050750165.1 Pseudidiomarina sp. WS423
AGGCAAGGCAAAATCGCCCTGCGGGCTGGACGCGCTAACGCGCGCCTTTGCTTGCGGCGTTATACGCTTTGAGCTGGAGTAAGTAGAGAGCAATATGGACATTCTGAGTACAGCGATTCAAGTTAATCTATCAACAATTATTCTTGCTTTTATTGCAGGTGTTTTAGTGTGGCGTTCTAATCACCATGGCAAATTTCGTTTCTGCTTGGGCCTTGTTATTGTGTGCTTAAGTGGCATCTTAGCTATTCCAGTTACTCAGTATTTTTCTGGTTCATCTGTGTCATTAATTACTCAAACCAACATAATCGGCATTTTTCATGGTGCAGGTTTGCTTGTTTGCGCAACGGCTTTTAATTCAAATGCAAAACGCGTATAACAAATTGCTTAATTTCGTTCCGGCCACAAAAAGCGTGGCCTCCACTGGACTGCCTACGCTGCGCTGCGGCAGCCAATTAGCAAAGCGTTAGGGCTTTTATCGGAGATAGTCGATGGCCAATAGGTCTCCAGAACAAGATCTCATTGAACAGTTTGTTGCCCACCTTGCGCAGCATAAAGATGAGACGTTAAAAATTGCTACCGTTATTAACAGCAATTGCAAGTCTAAGAAGTTTGCTGATGTAGAGTTTAAATCATTAACAAACCTCCATTGGGTCATTGAGGCAAAGAGCGACGCTTCAAAAGACAAATACAACACGGTCCATAAAATATTTGGTGAACTGCTAAAGGAAACCGGGAGGACCAATCGCTCTGACTGTCGCCACGCTATTCTGATCCCAGAGTCTGCGGTGCAATTTTATAGTCGAGCTTTTCAGTCGATAGATCGTGAGAAATTTCTTGGGTTCGGTAGGCTAGTTCCAATCGATACAGTGTTTACGAGCAGTACGACAGGCGTGGGGCAGCTTACATGGGAATCACTCTATGATGCATACAAGCCCTAACAATCGCAGGCACGGCGACGCCTTTTCCATTGCGGCTTTGCCTCCATTCCAAAGCCGCGCATGCTGCGAGCGTTCAATGTCATCATGAATATCGAGCAAGCATTTGAAAAATCACTGATCGAACTTGAGTCTAAGGGATTCGACGGTATTGGTGAGCCAGAGCGCGTCTTGGCAACAATATGGGCTGTGGAAGCCGAGGTGAATAACGGAGGTTTCGATCAGCTGTTTTATAACACAGCCGGCGATATCGCGTTTTATGCAGCAAAGGCTCTTAGCGCTATTGGTGCGCATAAAATGGCCGGCATTACCCAGAAAGCACTGGATTTGTTTGGTGAGGGCGGTCCTCCGAGAGATCGAGATGAAAGAGTTGAGGCATTAGAAAGTATTTCAGAAAAACATGAAGAGTACTTAAAGAAGCTCGACTATGAATTCACAGAGTACCCAGACAATATTCAGGAATTGCTGTTTACGTATGTTCAATCAAATTTCTAGCCAACAACATTTAACAAGGCCAAGCAGCATCGCCCCTGCGGGGCTGGACCTCGCTACGCTCGGCCGCTGTTGGCAGCGTTATGCATCACTATGAACTGGCAACTGTGTAAAAAAATATCATTGGTTCTTATAGCCGCTTTAGCTCTGGCAGTAGTAGCAGACATTTTGATATTTCTAACTGTGGAATATGGCAGTAAAGGTTCTAACTTTGTCGGATGCTACGCGTATGACGCAATGCTAATTGGGTTCGAATGCCAAGGTTTTCTGGGCAGCAATGTTGTTGCCGCATGGCTGAATTGGCCGTTGTGGTTACTATATGCACCAATTTCAGCCGTTTTTAGTATTCGAGCGTTGATAATTGCAGTATTAGTATGGTTTCCAATACTGCTGTTTGCGTTTTCCGACAAAAAGCTCAGCGAGCATAAAAATGCATAACAAACGCAGTCACAATCGGCCACTGCGTGGCCTGGACCTCAACCGCTGCGCGGGTTTCGGCCTGTGCTGCGGGCGTTATGCTTTTTGAGGAAATATGAGCGAAAGAAGTACAAGTGAACTTATTGAAACTTTGGGGGAAGACTTTCATCGGTGTTCCGCCAATGTAATTAACGATATTAATAATGGTGAGAAGCAGGATGATGGAACTACACTTGCCGACCATGAGTTTAATGCTCGTCAACTGGTCCGTTCTGGCTTTGCTTATATTGAAGGAGTAAGTTTTGCTATGAAGGTTGCAGCAGTTGATGATGCAATGGAAAATGGCATTGAACTAACGCAAGCCGAAATTGACTATGCGTTTGAGGTTTCTCATCAGTTAAATGATAAAGGTGATGTTGTTGAAGTTAGTGCTCATATCAATCTGACGAGAAATATCAAATTTGCTTTCAATCTATATTCTAAGGCTCATAGCTTAAATCTATCATTTGATGCTGGTTTGTCATGGTGGAGTGATTTGAAAAAAGCGATCAAGATCCGTGATCGCTTAATGCATCCCCGTACCCCCGAAAACTTGGATATTGAGGCTAATGAAGTAATTGCGGTTATGTCTGCAGTTAGAGGTTTTGAAGCCTTAATTTGCAAATATACTGGAATAAAAGCATAACAAACGCCTCAACAAAGGACGCAAAAAGCTTGGCTTGCGTCACTTCGTTCCTAATTTTAGCCAAGCCTTTTACGCCTGTTAGGCGGGCGTTAGATTTTTCAGGGAAGATTAGTGAAACAATCCCATAAGCATCATTATGTTCCAGAGTGGTACCAAAGAAGATTTATGCTTGATGGACAAAAAGCGTATTTCAGACTTGATCTATCTCCCGAAGAAATTAAAAGACCAGACGGTAAAATAATCCGAAAGGGTGAAATACTAAACAAAGGCCCAGGCAAGTTTTTCTACGAAATAGATCTCTACACGACCAATTATTTTGGCCATCAAAATGACGACATCGAGCGTCATCTTTTTGGAAAGATTGATACTGCTGGAGCAGCAGCAATATCGGCAATGGCAGATCCAAATTGGATGCGTTTGATTCATCCTCACATTGTAAATTATTTCGAATACTTAGATGCACAAAGGCTAAGAACACCCAAAGGTCTGAATTGGTTAATAAGGGTTACTAAGCCTAAGAGTTACAACGACCTGCTCATGAAAATGCAGAAAGTCCGAAGAATGCATTGCACTATGTGGGCAGAAGCCTCAATGGAGATTGTTGGCGCTAATGAATCCGATGTGAAATTTATAGTTAGTGATAGCCCTGTAACATTTTACAACTCTGTTTTTTATCCCGCTAATGCAAAATGTAAGTTTCCATTAGATCCTGAAATATACCTAAAAGGGACAAGAACAATTTTTCCTCTCGATATGAACCATTGTGCAATACTGACCAACGTAGAATATGCGAGAAGCCCTGGAAAACTAAAAGCGCCAAAACCTAGAACAAATCCGAGATACTTTGATGAAACAATAATAAAATATGACGATATTATTCGTGAGCGTGAGCTGAATGAACAACAAGTTCTCTCGATAAATTATATTTTGAAAAAACGTGCAACAAAGTATATTGCAGCAGCTAATCAAGACTGGCTATTTCCCGAACGATACTTGAATAAATCAGATTGGAGATCATTGGATAAAGTATTTATATCGAATAGTACAAAGCTTTATGGTGTCGACCGAGAAATTTTCATTGGTGGCAAAGACGGTAAATTAATTGCCACACAAGACGAGTTTGGCAGAAAACCAAAATCGCGAAAGGAATGGTTGGAAAAAGAAAAGCAAGCTCAAGCTATGAAAGAGCATGTTATGAAGCTATTGGCAAAAGAAAAATCTAACAAGCCAATCAAGTCGGACGCATAACAGTTGGCTGCGTTCACTTCGTTCACAATTTTAGCCAACTATTATCCGCCGCTTATTGGGGCGTTAGGA
>NZ_JBOJLN010000033.1:0-3812 GCF_050750165.1 Pseudidiomarina sp. WS423
CAATAACCGGTGCGCTTTAGCGCTTTAGCGCATCCGGCGCCGAAGGCGCGTAGTTGATTGACTTGTTATAAGGCATTCCACGCTCGTCCGAAATTAACACCGCCACGCTCTTGTAATTCAAAGCTTTGACCTTGAATAAGTTTTGGTTTTTGCCGCACATACATTTTAAAACCAGTTGCTTTAAGAGATATTTCACCCTCTTGGCACTCAAAGCGATAGGTATGAGACGTGAATTTCCCATTGGGTGTTAGCTCGGGGTTTTCCATGTATAAATCCGCCACTTCAATTAAGCCTTGCTGTGACTCAATGTCAATTTTTACATCAAAAGCATTTTCAAAAACCATTGTCACCGGAGCGACCCAAAATTTAAAGTATGTCTCATTCTCCTCCGGGTGAACCCATTTGAATATGTAATCTAGGTCTAATAAATATTCGTATTGTTTTGCATCGGAGACCATTGACCATATAGATGCGTCATGCCAACCCATCAAGTTGAAGTCTACCTCTGACCAAATTTCTTTTTCTAGTTCGTATGCTCTCACTCGATTGATGCCTTATAACGCCCGCGTAAAGCGCGCGAGGTACGAGTGTCGCATTTAACGCGTTTGTTAGCACACTGCCTATTCATACGGGTAGGACTTTCCTTCTAGCATGCCGCCATTCGATAAAGTAACTTCCAGTCGCTTGAACAGACCGAAGAAGTCAACGAGGTTCATATCCACGCGTACACGCCTTGCTTCTATCACATCACCGCTAGCAGCAAGCAAAGAAGGAAGATCAGGGTGACCTTGCAGGTCGGTCACGAAAAACGTGACGTAAACTGGATCATCATGGATGCCATGATTCTCTCCAGCCCACATCTTGACGCCCACAACGAACTCTTCGTCGCTGATCAAGTCATTGTCTTTTAGCCACTTTGCTGCATTCTCTTTATCCGCGCGGTCGGCCGCTGCGCTACCTTTCATGTCATTGTATTGTACTGATGCTTTAAAAGTGTCCATTCTCTCTCCTTTGGGTTGTGGTGCTAACGCTCGAGTTAAGCCGACTTGTGTAGCGGAGCCAAACAAGTTCGGCTTGAACGAATTGTTAGGCGGCAGCCACCACTTGCCCAGACGCCTTGACGGTTGCGAAGTGCTCTACGAAGGCTGCGCAGTTCTGTCGGTCGCGACGCGCGATTCGCAGTCTGCATCGCCCGCCACGCAACCTTGGAAAGCTTTGGAAAGTATCCATCCTCGTTCCCTGCAACCAAAGCAGTGTGTAGGTTCCAAACAAGTAGGATCTAATGGCAATCGATGCGACATCTCTGATTGGAACTTCCACAATCTGATGCCTAAATTTTATTAGTCCGGTTAATGAGTCAACGATTTGGACTTCAAGTCTGATAGCTTCTTGATGCAGGGCCACTAAGCCATGGCCTTTTGCGAGGCCTTGCCAGATATCTGCAATAAAGAATGGAACAGTACTAACATGATCTCCGAGAACGGGAATGCTTGACGCAATTGACGGCTTAGTACGCCTCGTCAGAACAGCAATGGCTAGAACTATAACGACCAGTGCAGCGTAGAAGTACCATGCAGTGAGTACGTAGGTATACAAGAAGTCTAATATTTCGCGGACAATCATTGAACGGTCCTTGCCGCCTAACGCCGCCATAAATTGCGGCTTTGGAGTTGATTTTTTTGTGGTAGCGTAGCGTTAAGCCACAAAAAAAGCGACGGAAAAGTCGTCAATTTGATGGCCTTGTTACAACTTTTTGCACGATGCCTACTTCAATTCATATATAGCGGTAATACGCTGTCCTACTTTTATAAACTCAGGAACAGCCATTACTAACTCCATACCGTAGGAACTAGCGTCCATAGCTGAAACATACGCTTGCGGGCTATATTGCAATGAAAAGGTTGCATATGCCTGTCCAAAGTTCTCTTCGGTAGTAATTCCATAGACACTCTTTACCGTCCTGGATTGAGCCTTAGCGAGGTTCTCGGCCTTTTTTCTTGCTTTGAGGCTTAAATCAACAATCATTTTTTCTTTGTACTCTTCTTCCCGTGTAGTTTCAAAGAATGCGTCTATATTTTGAACGCCATCTAATCGAATTAGCTGATTCATTAAGCTCGGATACTTTGTAAGATCAGTAATCCGTAAATTGAAGCCCTGCTGCACCTCATAACCCAAAATATCTAAGCCGTAAGCCCCATCTTTTCTTGCTCTCTTAGTACTCTTATCAATCTGTGTTGATTCGACGTTAGAGATGGGAATTCCGTTCTTTTTCAGAATTTCTAACATTTGAGCAGAGAACTTGGTCAATTGCTCCATCGCCGTATCAGACGATTGATCATATGCTAGGAGACTGAAGCGCACTTTAGCTAAATCAGGTTTAACTTCTTGCTCCAATTTTTCCGTGACTATCACGAACGGAAATTCCGGTACTGGATTAGCAGTAACTGAAAGAGAAACGGTTAGAGCTAGTGCCAATAAAACATATTTCATGTGCGATTCCTTTTTGAGTTGTAACGCCCGCAATAAACGGCGCGAGGAACGAGCGTCCGGCGACCGCAGGGAGCGTATTTTATGGCTTGGTTATGCATTTAGTCGTACCACCACGCCTGAGTTTTCATAAACTCACAAAACTGAGATTTGTGATATTGAGCCATTACCCCTTCTGCATTAAGAGCGTCGCGCTTCAATATATACCCTTCAATTATCTTTAATGAATTTGGAACGGTAATCCATTCATATTTTGAGTCCGCCCCTGAAACTATGCCCTGCACTTTTTCGACAGCCTTCTCCGCACGTTCCTTCGTAAGATCAGACTCAGCTATACGCATATCTGGCGCAACATCCTCGTTAACGGGACACAAATTTTCAGCCCTAGCCACCACGCTTGATAAGAGTAAAGCAATCAATAACAGAAATTTCATCAAATA
The DNA here is from genome assembly GCF_050750165.1 of Pseudidiomarina sp. WS423. Lineage (NCBI taxonomy): Bacteria > Pseudomonadati > Pseudomonadota > Gammaproteobacteria > Alteromonadales > Idiomarinaceae > Pseudidiomarina > Pseudidiomarina sp. WS423. The sequence continues at coordinate 2,928 of NZ_JBOJLN010000033.1, forward strand.
CCCTTCGAATGCATAACGCCTTGCTAATTGGCTGCCGCAGCGCAGCGTAGGCAGTCCAGTGGAGGCCACGCTTTTTGTGGCCGGAACGAAATTAAGCAACTTGTTAAGTGGCTTTGATTTTAGCTTTAATATCATCATAGCTCTGTGCGCGTACATTGATTTTACTGCCAGTATGGATCAAAACTTCCCTTGCTCCCATACCACTTGCAAGTTCACGTAAGACTCGCTCCTCTATATCGCTTAGCCCACCATCAGTTTTTTCTAGTTGATGCATGATTACTCTCGGCGCGGCTCTTAACTTTGAGCTATTCAAAGTAAAAATACCATGCTGCAATATCTTTTCAGCCAGCGTGAAATTTCCGATAAAACTTCTAGTGTGTGAAAAAGGGTTCGTTGTCTGAATAGTTGGCCCCGATAACGATTTAGCTTCTCGACCAATAGCCTTAATCTTTTCTTTTCCCTTCCCGCCTTCTAGCGATATCCAAGGTTCAATTTCAATAAATTGCCCGGTTGAAAATTTTTGCATTGTGATTTTATTTTCACTCAACTCAACCAGCAGGTCGAAGGAAAACAGGCTTCTAATGAATTCGAATATCAAATGCGGCCTCCAAGCCACTTAACGCTGCTGTAACCGGACCGAATTACGGAGCGGTTGTTTGTGCGACAGTGAGCAAAGCGGATGCACAAACTGCCGCGTAGTAATTTGGGTCCGGTTTACAGCCTTGTTATAAGCTGACATTTTTACGCACATAGTTCCATGCAGTAACGGCACACGCTGCACCGAATAGACCATAAAGACCCAGAAAAGTGGCTGATTGAAAACTGAACTCGGTGCCAGCCACGCCAAACATTAAAACCGGTGTGAGCGCACCAAATATAAAACCA
>NZ_JBOJLN010000034.1:0-3703 GCF_050750165.1 Pseudidiomarina sp. WS423
ACGACGACATCGGATACACTGGCCATAAGTACGATAATGACTTAGGCCTGAGTTATATGCAGGCACGATACTATGATCCAGTTATCGGTCGTTTCTATTCGAATGATCCGGTTGGATTCAAAGATATACATAGCTTTAATAGGTATGCGTATGCGAATAACAATCCATATAAATATGTAGATCCAGATGGAAGGGAAGTATCAGTTGCTGCAAATTTACAAAAGGACTATAACGCAGCTAAAACTTATTTAACTTCAAAATCCAGCATAGCTAAGTCTTACTTCAATAGAATCGAAAGTAGTAGACAAACGGTTAGAATTGAAAGGACAAATGGCGGCTCTGAATCAACTGTTGGTGATCCTGTTATGGGCGACAAAATTGATTGGAACCCTCAAGAGGGATTAATTACAAGTGATGGTTCTCAATCACCAGCTACGGGACTTATTCACGAAATAATACACGTGTTAGTGAACGAAGCTGGAGTTCCGAATGAACAACAGGATCAGACTACAATTTTGAAAGAAAATGCAGTTAATTCACAAACTGGCGAAGGGACAAGGCGAGATCACAATGACGGTACTGTAGAAACTGTAAGTGGCCCGACTTGCAGGTCAACAGAAGATGGAGGCGAGGTTTGTGGTTAGGTTAAAGTATATTATTTTAACAATTATAGTTTTGCTTCAAGGATGTGGCGAATCTGGTCTGGTTGATATTTATTATGACGGATTTTGGACAAAGCATAGGGTTTATCAAAGTGAAGCTCAACTTGAAGAAAGCGCCAAAATAAAAATCACAAAACTAGATATAAAATTACTTTCTGATGAGGCATCAACATATCTTTTTGATAACTTTGGTGTAAACAACAAAGCCAAGATACCGGAAGACATAGTATTTATGGCTCTAATTCGCTCTCTAGATGGAAAATTAGAAAGAAAAATTATTGGAGACAGTATTTATCTTTATGACGTTACTAATAACTTGTTTAAAGTTTTGGACGATGATCAAAAAGATTACTTAAGGTGCTTTTTCACTAAACATGCGAGTGAACCAGTAATTGACGAAAAATTAGAAAGTCATTGTGCAAAGTATAAAATTTGACCTCACAGCCCCTTCGCGGGGCTTTTTTGTGGCCAATCGGAAATTGTTAACAACGCAGAAAGGACTGGCTGGTGTTGTATTCAAGCTTGTGTCTATCTGTGTAATAGCGGTTATATGTGGAAGGTGGAGAGTGTAAAAATATCTGTGTAAATGGCATTCTTAACAATATCGAAGAAGGATATCAGAATGCCAATATCAGACAAACTCATCGACCAGCTGCTTGACGGCTGTGATTCCCCAGAAGACATCTTAGGCGAAGCCGGCCTACTCAAACAGCTTACCAAGAAGGTGGCAGAGCGGGTGCTAGAGGCTGAAATGGAAGCTCATTTAGGCTACGCACCAAATGACTCAGCCGGCAACAACAGCGGCAACTCTCGTAATGGTAAAACCAAGAAAACTGTTCGTAGCATCAATGGCGATGTCGAACTAGATATTCCTCGTGACCGTAACGGTAGTTTTGAGCCCAAGTTAGTTCGCAAAGGCGAACGCCAGCTGAATGGATTTGATGAGCGCATCATAGCATTGTATGCGCGTGGCATGACTACTCGTGACATTCAAGCATACCTTGAAGAAGCCTATGGTGTTGAAGTCTCGCCGACGTTCATTTCTCAGGTGACCAACGCCGTCATGGACGAGGTCAAGGCCTGGCAGCATCGTCCGTTGGCAAAGCTGTACCCAGTTGTTTACCTTGATTGTCTAGTCGTTCGCAGCCGTGATTCTGGTGTTGTACAGAATAAGTCAGTGTACCTAGCGCTTGGCATCAACACTGACGGTGAAAAAGAGCTGCTCGGGCTGTGGATGGCTCAAACTGAAGGCGCTAAATTCTGGCTATCGGTAATGAACGAGCTGAAAAACCGTGGTGTAGACGATATCTTCATTGCCTGCTGCGATGGCCTTAAAGGCTTCCCTGAAGCCATTGAGGCGGTTTACCCGAAGACTCAAGTGCAACTGTGCATTGTGCACCAAATTCGCCACTCTCTGCGGTACGTAAACTGGAAACAGCGCAAGACTATTGCCGCTGATTTAAAACTCATTTATGGCGCGGCTACTCGCGCTGAAGCCGAGCAGGCACTAGAAAATTTCGCCTCGACATGGGACTCTGAGCATCCCACCATCAGCCGCTCATGGCGGGCAAACTGGGAGCGCTTAAGTGTGTTCTTCGACTACCCAGTTGAGATACGCAAGGCCATTTATACCACCAATGCCATTGAGTCGCTGAATGCGTCACTGCGCAAAATCAGCAAAACTCGCCGGTCGTTCCCTAACGACGAAGCCGTCATGAAGGTGCTGTACTTGGCCTTGCATCAGGCTTCAAAAAAGTGGACTATGCCCATACGCAACTGGAAGCCAGCGATGGCACAGTTCGAGATTATATATCAGGATCGGATTTAACAGTGAAATCAGCCATTTACACAAAATCTTTTACAGTCTCTTAACAAAAGGAGAGCGAGTCGCTGACTCGCCTCTTCCACTTATGTTAAAATTTATTTCACTTTTTATAACAATTTTAGTTATTACTGCGTGCGCTCAACAGGTAAGACTTGGTAGTGGGCACGTACTTCGTATTTATGAGAGCGAGATTGAAATCAATTCGTGGTATCGCAACAACGAAGAAAAAATTTTAATAAGTAACCTAAAACATATCCGGCTAGACAGTTTATTCAGCATAAACGCTGAAAATTATAATCTCTCTTTCTATTCTACGAGGGCTATCTCTGAATGCTTCAAGACAGAGGATTCACTAGAAACGAAAGTTGCCTCACTTATATCTGAGCAATTCTCTCCTTTGCTCAACGGACATTCGCTACATGTCAATTTTTTACCCAAGTCAAACTTCGATATAGTCAGCAAAAAAAGGGTAGATAGCCCTGATCCATTAGCCTTTGTGTTTCCAGTAGATATTTCAAAAGAATGTAGTCAATCGCTTATTGCGAGCGCTTTCAAAGATACAATAAGGACAATAGTCCATGAATTATTTCATCTTCACACGTACAAAAATAAACTTCCTTTTAGCAACTTAGAGGGAGAGGTCCTGGCCTACCAAGCTGAGTACTGCAACAATGTATTCGCAGCAAATACTACGCATTTCTATCTCAATGAAGATGGTCAGACCACCCCACAAAAATTGAATAGCAGTTCGATTTCTATTCAAGCTAGCTATATCTTCCAAGATTTCCTTGAAGATACGTACAATCGAGTCTACTCGTTGACCGATGTAAGCGAGCAAGACAAGGTTTCACTCATGATTCAAGAGGTATGTAATAGTGTTACTCAAATGGTCTACTAACTTGTGATCCGTACCAGTACTTTTGGACACCGAGCTAAGTGAGTAAAATCACTTAACGAGGTGAATCATGAAAGCAAATAAAACACGCAAAGTCCACACACAAGAATTTAAAGCAGAAGCCCTGAAATTAGCTGAAAGAATAGGCGTTGCAGCGGCGGCTAGAGAACTAAAAGTCTACGAATCCCAGCTGTACAGTTGGCGGACTGCGGCGCAAAAAAAATCTAGCACGAGCGCCAGAGAAGCAGAGCAAGTCGCTGAAATTACTCGATTAAAACGTCAATTAGCTGAACAGGCAGAGGACCTAGCCATATTAAAAAT
>NZ_JBOJLN010000035.1:0-2212 GCF_050750165.1 Pseudidiomarina sp. WS423
TTTAGTTCTACCATCGAGTATTGAGCCAACAAGCTAGGAGTACTAATAATTCATGAAAACAGGACGCAATGAAAAGTGTTGGTGTGGTTCAGGAAAGAAATTTAAACATTGCCATTATGGCCGAGAAAATCAAGACCCAGTGAGTTTAGGGGAAGCTATTGGTCATAGCCAAAAAAACGCTTCACGGAAATGTTGCTACGTTCCTGATGACTTAAAAAATGAATGCAGCAAAAAAATTATTAATGCCCATACCATATCTAAAAGCGGCAGCCTGAAAGAAATTGCAGATGAAAGTAATCATGTCTTAGGATTAAAAATAAGCTTGCCAAATATAATTAAAAATCAAGGAAAGCTGATTCCTGAGAGAATAGGAATTAATCAAGCATCCACATTTAAAGGGTTCTGTTCGACACATGACAAATCGCTCTTTGCTTGTATTGAAGATAGAGCGTTTATTGGAGATGATGAACAGTGTTTAGCTCTGATGTACCGTTCAGTCGCGAAAGAACTTTATGCTAAAGAAGGCGGGCTAAATACCTCGGGTTTTATTAAAAATGGGGACAAAGGTAAGAATCGAATAGATCAAATGTTCATCCAAAGTTTTGCGACAGTTCATCAAACAGGGATTAACACTGCTATCAAAGAATTGTCGGAACTTAAATCGAAGCTTGATGATCAGCTCCTAAGAAAATCTTCTGGTAATTTGAGCCACCTTATTATTGAGGCGACATCACCCATGCCCGTTGCTGTTTCGTCAATTGTTTCCCCTATAACAGATTTTGATGGGAATTTAATCCAAGATCTAGGTGACTTAAATGTTGTGGCTGAGCAATTGGTTTTTAATTCATTTTCTAGTGATGGTAAAGGGTATGTGGTTTTTAGTTGGTCAAAAAGCTCAACCAAAGTTTTATGCTTCATCAAGTCACTATTGGCCATAGATACCGATAATATTTTTAGTGCGCTAATTCGGTTCTTTTTTGGTGTTGCAGAAAATACATTTACATCTCCTAAATGGTGGGATGGTCTATCAGTTGAACAAAAAGGTAAAATAGAGAAGCTCATCATGGCAGGAGTAAACCCGTTCGAATATGATCCTTGTAACATACTGATTGATGACGGCATCAACTTTTCAGGGTGGGAAGTTGGTAGCCTCAGGAAAATAAATTTCTAACAAGATGCTTAATTTCGTTCCGGCCAAAAACAACATGGCCTCCACTGGACTGCCTACGCTACGCTGCGGCAGCCAATTAGCAAAGCGTTAAATTCACAAGGAGAGATAGTGCTAAAGCATCACTTAAATGTTGTCTGCGACGATATCTGGCAGCGTCTCGAAAATTCCAAGAGGTTTGGCATATCTCAAGGCGAGGAAACTCTTACAGATAACCTTCTGCTTTATCTGGCATCGCAAAGGCTATCAACAATCAAGATAATCCAAACCCCGAAAGATAAGGAGAGTGTCAAAGGGACTGATTGGGAGTGGTGGATTGGTAATAAAACAACTGGCTTTCTTCGGTATGCGGTACAAGCCAAAAAATTGGATTTAAAAACAGGTCGTTATGCTTCTCTCAACCATAAGGTTGGTGAAGGAGTGTCAGCAGAGTTTCAGCACAAAATACTTGAGGATTATGCGAAGGCCAATAAGGCTATTCCTCTGTATGCATTTTACAATCATTTGGGTTCTAAGGACTTGCCCAAAAACTGGAACTGTCCTTTACCTATGGATCACTCCAAGCTGGGATGCACAGTTACCCCACTCAACAATGTTAAAAAAGCTATTTCACAGAGAGGGTGGCGCACCTTCGATAAGATACACTCATTTCCTGAGACTGTCCCATTACGCTGTCTCGCGGTGTGTCCAAATATAGCTTTCGCTGCATCTGGAAGCGGAAAAGCGGCGATTCAGCGCTTCGGGGTAGAGGCCAAAGTTTACGAGAACCCTTGGGGGTGGATCAGTGAAATGGGGCACCTACAGAGTTTCGAGCAAATGCCTCGTCAGTTTTACGATCATGAATTGGGCTATTACCCAAAACGGATATTACTGATAGATACGAGCGAATGTGAATTTAACAAATAGCTGCAGCGGACGCCTTCGGCGCGCGCTGAGCTAGGCGTTATGCAGCTTGACACTATTGCGCAACGCGCTACACTATAATCCATGATTAGAACTTTCAAGCACAAAGGACTGAGGCTTTACTTCGAAACAGGAAGTACC
>NZ_JBOJLN010000036.1:0-2044 GCF_050750165.1 Pseudidiomarina sp. WS423
CGTCCATAGATTGAGATAAAAAAGTTATGGAAAATATTTTTAATCTGGAGTTACCTAAAAAAGGTGGCGGAACTGAAATAGTTCAAACGCGGCAAAGTTTGTTATTCATAGGTGCCAACGGATCGGGTAAAACCCGCTTAGGAGCTTGGATAGAGAGCACGTCACCACAAAAGGATAAGGTGCATAGAATATCAGCTCAGAAGTCGCTTTCTATGCCGGATAACACAACGCCAAAATCAATAGATATGGCGGAGAAAGAACTACTATATGGTAGCGCTCAGGCTGAAGTTAGCAATAATTGGGTCTATAAGCAAAGTAGCCGATGGGGCCGAAAGCCATCCACTTTTCTTCTAAATGATTATGAGAAGTTGATGGTTTATCTATTCTCAGATCATACTGAGGAGAGTGCAAAATACTTAAGCGCATCAAAAGCTACCAGTGAGAAAGTTGATCCACCCATAACTAAACTGGATCTAGTAAAGCGGGTGTGGGAAAAGGTTCTTCCGCACAGAGAGTTGATTCTAGGTGGGCTTAGAATTCAAACGTGTGTTAAGGGTGACAAAGAAAAAGCCTATAACGCATCAGAAATGAGTGATGGCGAACGGGTAATCTTTTATCTTATTGGTCAATGTCTGGCTGCACCTAGAGATGGAATAATAATTATCGATGAACCCGAGCTTCATCTTCATAAGTCGGTACAAGCACCATTATGGAGAGAAATTGAAGGTTTAAGGTCTGACTGTTTGTTCGTTTACATGACACACGATGTAGACTTCGCTTCTTCTCTGCATGAATCAAAGAAAATATGGCTGAAATCTTTTGATGGGTCTAACTGGAGCTGGGAAGTAGTTAATGAGGTTGAAGGACTTCCTGAATCATTGTTGATAGAAGTTCTTGGTAGTAGAAAGCCCGTGGTTTTTGTTGAAGGGGAGAATGGGAGTTACGATACATCTTTGTATCGGTCCGTGTTGAGCGACTATTTAGTGATCCCAAGTGGCTCTTGCAGTCAAGTAATTCAGTTGGTCAAGGCTCTTAGGGCAAGCGATCAGCTGCATCACTTAGATGTTTTCGGAATAATTGATCGAGACCGACGAATAGATGCAGAGATCGCGGCTTTGCAGGAGCATGGGATTTTTACCCTTGAGGTTTCCGAAGTAGAAAACCTCTTTTGCGTCCCTGAGATAATCAAAGTCGTTAGTCAAAGACTTGCAAGAGATCCAGATGCTGATTGTGAGGCTTCTGCTGAATTTGTTCTTAAAAAAATAAGTTCCGAATTGGAAACTCAGATTTCACTGCGCGTAGCTAATGAGATCAAATTCAGGTTGAATTGCTTTGACGAAAAATCAAAAGGAAAAGATGCTTTGCGCGAATCGCTAACATCATTATGTGAAAGTATTGATATAAGTTCGCTCTATGCTGAGAGTGAAGCTTTATTTAATCGAGCAGTAACTGAAAATGATTACTTGTTGGCGCTTCGAATATACAACAGAAAGTCACTGGCTCGTCAACTCAGCAAGCACCTTGGTTTGGCTCACGGGGAACTAGCCGAATTCGTTGTCAGGCTAGCCAATAGCGAAAAAAAGCTAGAAATAACAAATGCTTTGAAGGGGTACTTTGGGGCCTTCAGCAAAAAAATCGAATAACAAAGCGCTGCACACGGAAAAATTACTCTCTGCACTTCTAATTTACCGGTGAGCGCAGCGTTAGCAATTAAGGGAATCTATGGACGATCCAGATAAAAAAGAAAATTGGTTTGTAAGAGTGCTAATAGTACTTTTCTGCCTTCTATTGGCCTCAATGATTGCCTTCAGTTACTTCGGAGTTGAGCCTAAGGGCCAGATAAACTCTGGCATTGTTACTTTACTTCTTCTTTTGCTTATTTTGGTTTTGTCGGAGAGTTTCGATAATTTTTCTATCGGGAAGTTGATTTCAGTAACCCGAGAGGCCAAAAGAAAAGAAAAAGAGGTTCAAAAACTCGAAAAGGAGAAGTCAGAACTTCTTAGTCAGCTGATAACCATTTCCAGTACTCAACATCAAACCCAGC
>NZ_JBOJLN010000037.1:0-1864 GCF_050750165.1 Pseudidiomarina sp. WS423
TCTTTAACAATATACCAAGCCAAGCAAACTGTGTGGGCACTTACCGGATTCAGGCAGAGAAGCATCTTCGGATGCAACAAAGGTCATTAACTTGACCACCTGACTGATTGGAAAAGTGCTTAACAAATTAGATTTTATTAAGTCATTGATTCAATGGGTCGATTAAACACTTTAAATTGAAGAGTTTGATCATGGCTCAGATTGAACGCTGGCGGCAGGCCTAACACATGCAAGTCGAGCGGCAGCGGGGAGTAGCTTGCTACTCTGCCGGCGAGCGGCGGACGGGTGAGTAATGCTTGGGAACTTGCCTTTAGGAGGGGGATAACCACGGGAAACTGTGGCTAATACCGCATAATGTCTACGGACCAAAGCAGGGGATCTTCGGACCTTGCACCTAGAGATAGGCCCAAGTGAGATTAGCTAGTTGGTGGGGTAAAGGCCCACCAAGGCGACGATCTCTAGCTGTTCTGAGAGGATGATCAGCCACACTGGGACTGAGACACGGCCCAGACTCCTACGGGAGGCAGCAGTGGGGAATATTGCACAATGGGGGAAACCCTGATGCAGCCATGCCGCGTGTGTGAAGAAGGCCTTCGGGTTGTAAAGCACTTTCAGTGGTGAGGAAGGCTTGTAGATTAATACTCTACAAGATTGACGTTAGCCACAGAAGAAGCACCGGCTAACTCCGTGCCAGCAGCCGCGGTAATACGGAGGGTGCAAGCGTTAATCGGAATTACTGGGCGTAAAGCGTACGTAGGCGGCTTGTTAAGCAAGATGTGAAATCCCCGGGCTCAACCTGGGAATGGCATTTTGAACTGGCAGGCTCGAGTTCTGAAGAGGGTGGTAGAATTTCCAGTGTAGCGGTGAAATGCGTAGATATTGGAAGGAATACCGGTGGCGAAGGCGGCCACCTGGTCAGAAACTGACGCTGAGGTACGAAAGCGTGGGGAGCAAACAGGATTAGATACCCTGGTAGTCCACGCCGTAAACGATGTCAACTAGTTGTTCGTGTCATAAACGATGTGAGTAACGCAGCTAACGCACTAAGTTGACCGCCTGGGGAGTACGGCCGCAAGGTTAAAACTCAAATGAATTGACGGGGGCCCGCACAAGCGGTGGAGCATGTGGTTTAATTCGATGCAACGCGAAGAACCTTACCATCCCTTGACATCCAGTGAATCATCTAGAGATAGAAGAGTGCCTTCGGGAACACTGAGACAGGTGCTGCATGGCTGTCGTCAGCTCGTGTTGTGAGATGTTGGGTTAAGTCCCGCAACGAGCGCAACCCTTATCCTCAGTTGCCAGCACGTCATGGTGGGAACTCTGTGGAGACTGCCGGTGATAAACCGGAGGAAGGTGGGGACGACGTCAAGTCATCATGGCCCTTACGGGATGGGCTACACACGTGCTACAATGGCGCGTACAATGGGAAGCAAGCTAGCGATAGTAAGCGGATCTCAAAAAGCGCGTCGTAGTCCGGATCGGAGTCTGCAACTCGACTCCGTGAAGTCGGAATCGCTAGTAATCGTGGATCAGAATGCCACGGTGAATACGTTCCCGGGCCTTGTACACACCGCCCGTCACACCATGGGAGTGGGCTGCACCAGAAGTAGATAGCTTAACCTTCGGGAGGGCGTTTACCACGGTGTGGTTCATGACTGGGGTGAAGTCGTAACAAGGTAGCCGTAGGGGAACCTGCGGCTGGATCACCTCCTTATGAAAAAGCCTTGAAGAAGTTAAGTGCTCACACAGATTGCCTGGTTTGGTAGATGTAACGGATAGAAACTGGGTCTGTAGCTCAGCTGGTTAGAGCGCACCCCTGATAAGGGTGAGGTCGGTAGTTCAAGTCTACTCAGACCCACCA
>NZ_JBOJLN010000038.1:0-1772 GCF_050750165.1 Pseudidiomarina sp. WS423
TTATTGTCATATTTAAGTCATAAAACTGTCATTGTGTCACGCAAATGTCATATAAGTGACATATGATGCCTGGGTCAAAACTAGAGATTGGGATAGAATTAATCATGAATACAAATAGCAAAGTTTTAGTTGCCCTAGCCGTAGGTGCTTTCACTGGTAGCGCACTTGCCGAAGTGGAAATCACGCCTCGTGGTAGAATGCATCTGGATGCAGGTATGTACAAAGACGATGTTACGGAAATTGGTAACGGTTTTAATGTGCGTCGTGGGCGTCTTGGTATGCAGGGCAATTTATCGCCTGATTGGCGTTTTGTTATTGAGTATGACTTCGCTGAAGGTGGCGATGCCTCAGCAGCTGACGTAAATATTCGCACTAAACTGGCTGGTGGCAATGTGACTATCGGCCACCAGCGCGTGCCGTTTAGTCTAAACACCCTAACCAGCTCCAACTCTATTACTTTTATGGAGCGTTCAAGCGGCTCTACGGTTATTACCCCTGACCGTAAGTTAGGCGTGCGGTTTGATAAAACCTTCGGTAACTTAACATCAGAATCTATGTTGTTCGGCCGCACCATGAATACAGAGGGCGATGCTGGCAAAGATGACAGTATGGGGCTTGCTCAGCGGATTATTTACCATCCAAAAGTTGATGATGTTCAGTATCATTTTGCCGGTGCTTTCGTGTATCAGGACATGGGTGACTATAACACGCTTAGATTGCGGGACCGTCCTGAGCTACGTATTGACTCTGGTGTGCGTTTAATCGATACCGGTACTCTGGAAGGCATAAATTCCATCAATCGTTTTGGTTTGGAGGCTGCCTTCATTAATGGTGCCTGGTCTGCCGAAGCTGAAGCGATGACACTAAACACTTCGTCAACAGTTGAAGATGTTTCCTTCTCTGGATATCACTTTCAATTAAGTTATGTGTTAACTGGCGAGAGCCGTTCGTACAAGAATGGTTTGTTTAGCGGCGTTAAACCATCAAAAGAGTCAGGCGCTATTGAGGTTGCTGCACGGTACTCTGTCACCGATTTGAATGACGGTACTGTTTTTGGTGGTGAGCAGAAAAATCTTACATTGGGCGTTAACTATTACTTGTTAAATAACCTTCGGTTTATGGGCAACATTGTGTTTAGCGATATTGATACACCGTCAGGGGTAACCGAGGAGCCTATTGGCTTTGGGGTTCGGGTTCAGTACCATTTCTAACATAGATTAAACCCAGTTTACCGGGTTTTTTTAATCCGCAATGCTGTAGTAAGCGTATGTCACGCATTAATTAGTGTGATCTTGTTATCGGGTTAAATTGATATGTACCGAAATCGTTTGCTCTTATCATTTGGTTTGCTGGTTATGTTCTGTATTGTTCAGGCCGTAGCCGCATTTTGGACATCAGGGATAGCCGCCTATCATGTTGAGCGAGGTAGGGTATCTAATCAGATGCTGGCCGAATTTATCGCGCTAGGTGCCGACAAACAACGACTGAAGGTTTGGCTAGCGCAGTATTTGTTAACCAATGACGCGCCATTGAGTGAGCGGGATAGATTGTTAGTGCAGATGGAGCACATTCTCAGTAACTTACAGTCACTGCTGGTTAATGATCAGCTGCTATCAGATGATGAACAGGGTTATCAGGAAGTAAATCGTCAGATAAGGGCGCTCTCCATTCTTGAAACCAATATTTTTGCGCTAAAGCGCAGTTTGTTGGACAAGGAATCGATAACGCTTAGTGAAGCAGAGATTTGGCGACTTCTAATACAAACGTTTGAT
>NZ_JBOJLN010000039.1:0-1624 GCF_050750165.1 Pseudidiomarina sp. WS423
TTTGCTGGGTAGGGGAGCGTTCTGTAAGCCGTTGAAGGTGTGTTGAGAAGCATGCTGGAGGTATCAGAAGTGCGAATGCTGACATGAGTAACGATAATGGGGGTGAAAAACCCCCACGCCGGAAGACCAAGGTTTCCTATCCCATGTTAATCAGGGTAGGGTAAGTCGGCCCCTAAGGCGAGGCCGAAAGGCGTAGTCGATGGGAAACGGGTTAATATTCCCGTACCGACATGAACTGCGATGGGGGGACGGAGAAGGCTAGGCAAGCCGGGTGTTGGTTATCCCGGTGAAAGTATGTAGGTTGGTGGTTTAGGAAAATCCGGACCGCTAAGACTGAGATACGAGACGAGCATCTACGGATGCGAAGTTGTTGATGCCATGCTTCCAGGAAAAGCCTCTAAGCTTCAGGTTCATGTTGACCGTACCCCAAACCGACACAGGTGGTCAGGTAGAGAATACTAAGGCGCTTGAGAGAACTCGGGTGAAGGAACTAGGCAAAATAGTACCGTAACTTCGGGAGAAGGTACGCCAGAGCTGGTGAAGTCCACACGGACGGAGCCGGAGCTGGCCGCAGTGACCAGGTGGCTGGGACTGTTTATTAAAAACACAGCACTCTGCAAAATCGAAAGATGACGTATAGGGTGTGACACCTGCCCGGTGCCGGAAGGTTAATTGATGGGGTTAGCGTAAGCGAAGCTCTTGATCGAAGCCCCGGTAAACGGCGGCCGTAACTATAACGGTCCTAAGGTAGCGAAATTCCTTGTCGGGTAAGTTCCGACCTGCACGAATGGTGTAACCATGGCCACGCTGTCTCCACCCGAGACTCAGTGAAATTGAAATCGCCGTGAAGATGCGGTGTACCCGCGGCTAGACGGAAAGACCCCGTGAACCTTTACTACAGCTTGGCACTGAACATTGAACCTCCATGTGTAGGATAGGTGGGAGGCTATGAAGCGTTGGCGCTAGTTGACGTGGAGCCATCCTTGAAATACCACCCTTGTATGTTTGATGTTCTAACTTAGCCCCATTATCTGGGGTGAGGACAGTGCCTGGTGGGTAGTTTGACTGGGGCGGTCTCCTCCCAAAGAGTAACGGAGGAGCACGAAGGTTGGCTAAGTACGGTCGGACATCGTACGGTTAGTGTAATGGCACAAGCCAGCTTAACTGCGAGACAGACACGTCGAGCAGGTGCGAAAGCAGGTCATAGTGATCCGGTGGTTCTGAATGGAAGGGCCATCGCTCAACGGATAAAAGGTACTCCGGGGATAACAGGCTGATACCGCCCAAGAGTTCATATCGACGGCGGTGTTTGGCACCTCGATGTCGGCTCATCACATCCTGGGGCTGTAGTCGGTCCCAAGGGTATGGCTGTTCGCCATTTAAAGTGGTACGCGAGCTGGGTTTAGAACGTCGTGAGACAGTTCGGTCCCTATCTGCCGTGGGCGTTTGAGAGTTGAGAGGGGTTGCTCCTAGTACGAGAGGACCGGAGTGAACGAACCGCTGGTGTTCGGGTTGTCATGCCAATGGCACTGCCCGGTAGCTACGTTCGGAATCGATAACCGCTGAAAGCATCTAAGCGGGAAGCGAGCCTCAAGATAAGCTCTCACTGACATGTAATTGTCCT
>NZ_JBOJLN010000040.1:0-1502 GCF_050750165.1 Pseudidiomarina sp. WS423
GTAAGCAATGGGATGGACTCCTCCTCACCTAACCGGCGTCGATGTGCCAAAATGGTGAGTGAGTCAAACATCACTGAGATGAGGAGAAGCCCAAATGAATATTATCCGTGTTGGAGTCGATATTGCCAAATCAGTTTTTCACGTCCACGGTGTAGATCGCTATGGTAAAACTGTATGGCAGGCCAAGTATACTCGCACAAAATGGTTAAACGCGCTGAGCCGCAAGGTCCCGGTAGGCTGCACAGTCGGTATCGAAGCGTGTGCATCAGCCCATCATTGGGGACGAGAGCTTCAGAAGCTTGGCTATCATGTTCGTTTGGTTCCTGCTCAGTTTGTTAAACCTTACGTAAAGAGTAATAAGAACGACAAAGTTGATGCTGAAGCGATTTGTGAGGCAATGAGCCGGCCCAACATGCGCTTTGTAGCCCTCAAAACAGCAGAGCAGCAAGATATCCAGGCTGCTCATCGCATCCGCGAAGAATTGGTGGGGCAACGTACCGCCAAAGCTAACCAGATCCGCGGTTTGGTAGGCGAATATGGTGTTATTTCGCCAGTTGGCATCCATCAACTGAGAAGGGCTTTACCAAAATGGCTTGAGGATGCTGAAAACGGGCTGAGTAATACTTTCCGCACGCTTCTTAATAGTTTGGCGGAGGATCTTCGTTACCTCGATGACCGCATCAAAAGTCTTGATGAGAAAATTACTGAGAATGTCCAAAAGGATCCCGTTGCGCGTCGCTTGATGACGTTGCGTGGTGTTGGGCCATTAACCGCAAGTGCACTTTCCGGGGCGCTGGGTGACGGCAAAGCTTTTCGAAAAGGACGTGATTTTGCAGCGTCTTTAGGATTAACACCCAGACAGCACAGCACCGGCGGCCGGGAGCGATTACTCGGAATTAGCAAGCGCGGTGATGGCTACCTCCGCAAGTTGCTTGTCCATGGTGCACGATCGGTACTACGCCATGTTGATGGAAAAAGTGATGGGCTGAGTCATTGGTTAAAATGTCTGGTCAACCGTAAGCACATTAACGTAGCAACCGTTGCGTTGGCTAACAAAACGGCCCGAATTGCCTGGGCGTTAGTCGCCAATGAGACGGTTTATGATGAAACACTTGCAGCTGCAAGTAGATAATCTGATGCTAAAGTAACAAATAAATTTTAATAGGATAAACTCAACACCACGATTGCAAAGCTTTTGCTTGATGGCGAACAGGTCGAACCGGCACTGAGAAACTCCTTGTGTTACGAAGAGCCTTGAGCTCGTGTAAGCGTTTGGAAATCAGTGCGCGAATAGCCCATTAAGGTCCGATGCCTACCGATGCAGCATCTTTTTAGAGACCGAATACACGTAGGCAGTCGTACCTACTCGCAATTGAACAAAATGCTTGCAAAAGAGGAGGAGTCCATACACGTAACTAATAGCACACATTAACGGTAATTGGTTTTCTCGGGTGGATCAATTTTGTTGACCATTTAACCGGCCAAGTAATTGTCGCTAGGGT
>NZ_JBOJLN010000041.1:0-1000 GCF_050750165.1 Pseudidiomarina sp. WS423
CATAGGTGTAAGAAGCGAACCCGGAGAACTGAAACATCTAAGTACCCGGAGGAAAAGAAATCAACCGAGATTTCCCTAGTAGCGGCGAGCGAACGGGAATTAGCCCTTAAGCAATCATGGTTCTAGTGGAATGAGTTGGAAAGCTCAACGATACAGGGTGATAGTCCCGTACACGAAGGAAACATGAAGGTGAAAACGAGTAGGTCGGGACACGTGTTATCTTGACTGAATATGGGGGGACCATCCTCCAAGGCTAAATACTCCCAACTGACCGATAGTGAACCAGTACCGTGAGGGAAAGGCGAAAAGAACCCCGGCGAGGGGAGTGAAATAGAACCTGAAACCGTCTACGTACAAGCAGTAGGAGCACCTTCGTGGTGTGACTGCGTACCTTTTGTATAATGGGTCAGCGACTTATATTTTGTAGCAAGGTTAACCGAATAGGGGAGCCGTAGGGAAACCGAGTCTTAACTGGGCGTCTAGTTGCAAGGTATAGACCCGAAACCGGGCGATCTAGCCATGGGCAGGTTGAAGATTGAGTAACATCAATTGGAGGACCGAACTCACTAATGTTGAAAAATTAGGAGATGACCTGTGGCTCGGAGTGAAAGGCTAATCAAGCCCGGAGATAGCTGGTTCTCCCCGAAAGCTATTTAGGTAGCGCCTCGGACGAATACCACTGGGGGTAGAGCACTGTTTGGGCTAGGGGGTCATCCCGACTTACCAACCCCATGCAAACTCCGAATACCAGTGAGTACTATCCGGGAGACACACGGCGGGTGCTAACGTCCGTCGTGAAGAGGGAAACAACCCAGACCGCCAGCTAAGGTCCCCAAGTCATGGCTAAGTGGGAAACGATGTGGGAAGGCTTAGACAGCTAGGAGGTTGGCTTAGAAGCAGCCATCCTTTAAAGAAAGCGTAATAGCTCACTAGTCGAGTCGGCCTGCGCGGAAGATGTAACGGGGCTAAGCCATGCACCGAAGCTGCGGCAGCAAACTTG
>NZ_JBOJLN010000042.1:0-897 GCF_050750165.1 Pseudidiomarina sp. WS423
TGCAGACAAGGAGTAGTAAGTTTGATTGCGATTTTTAGATGTCTAGTGATCTTGAATTTAGTTCTGTACTGGGCATATATGTTCGCCCCGGATCTTATAGGCCGAATTTACGATGTCAGTGACGACGAATTTCAAGCTCTTTATTGGAGCGGGGCTGGCGCAGCTATTGAAGGAAACAATGTTTGGTTTTACGGCTTTCTTGCCATATACACTGGATTGTCAGCTGGGCTTATCGCCTTTCAAGCTTGGGCAAAATACCTATTCATAATATTGGTTCCTGTTCAGCTTTTTCTTACCTTACTATTTGGGGTTGCAGTTCTGCTTCCCTGGGAGTTCTTGGTTGTCTCGCTGATGACCTATATTGATGGCTTTATTCTATGTATGCTGCTATTTACCAGTATAAGCACGAGTTTCAGCAGCATAACCAGGCGCAGCACTACGCCACCGCAAGCGGTGGCGGGACGCTCGTAAACTCGCGCCCGTGTGCGCAGGCGTTATAAGCCATGGGGAACACAGTGAAATCATCGCTATTTCAAATAGGCACTTTGTTGCTCATTTTTGGTGCGCTTTTTTTAACGATTCCAGCAGTACCTTCTTTAGAGGCTGGGCATGGCTATGATTCGTTCCCGAATCCAACTTTGTTTATTGGTTTGCTGTGTGTTGCTATTGCAGCAGGAATAAGCATCAGAAAACTTGGCTTTCCGAAATTATTTTGGGTTTTATTTGCATCGTTATATGTCGTTTTTTCATTGGGTATCCACGCAAGAGTTTGGTGGTTCTAATGGCTTATAACAAGTTGCCTAATTTCGTTCCGGCCACAAAAAGCGTGGCCTCCACTGGACTGCCTACGCTACGCTGCGGCAGCCAATTAGCAAAGCGTTATAGCTTAAAGGAACG
>NZ_JBOJLN010000043.1:0-882 GCF_050750165.1 Pseudidiomarina sp. WS423
AAACTAGGGCTTGTTGATCTTTCGTGATGGATTATTAGACAGCATGATGGGCTGGTATAATTACTTTCGCCAAAAACTAACCATGACAACCCATCATGCCAAGAACAATGTTAACAGACGAGTACTGGTCAAAGCTAATCAGATTGATGCTTAAAACGGGCCGCGTATATGACAAGCCGGAACACAGAAATACTTTCGAAGGCATTTTGTATCGGATGCGGGTCGGTTGCCCTTGGCGCGATGTGCCAGAAGCTTTTGGAGATTGGAGCGCCATCTACCGGCGTTTTAACCTGTGGTCTAAAAAAAGGCATTCTAATGCAGCTATTCGCAGAGTTAAGGCAATTGGCTGATTTAGAGTGGGAATTTATAGACGGCAGCATCGTCAAAGCGCATCAGCATGCGACAGGTGCTCGCTCAGAAGATAAAGAAGCGATTGGGAAAAGTCGTGGTGGCAACACGACGAAAATCCATATGGCAGTGGATAGTTGCGGCTTGCCAATAGATTTTATTGTGACAGGCGGTGAGGTTCATGACAGTAAAGCAGCCATAGAATTACTAAAACAGCTGCCTGATGCCGAACACGTTATCGCTGACCGGGGCTATGATAGCGAGAAGATACGAGAGCAGATCCGAGAAAAAAAGGGCGTCCCTAACATACCGCGCAAGCGTAATTCGAAGATTGGTAATGGCGATATTGACTGGTGTCTGTACAAATATCGCCATCTGGTTGAGAACGTGTTTGCCAGGCTAAAACATTACCGCTCAGTAGCAACAAGGTATGATAAATTAGCCCGGAATTATGCAAGTACACTGGCCTTGGCTTGCTGCCTTATATGGCTGCCAATGTGGGTTGGCTAAATTATGAACAGCAAAGATCAACAG
>NZ_JBOJLN010000044.1:0-865 GCF_050750165.1 Pseudidiomarina sp. WS423
CACATCGGGGTCTTCTAAGAAGACACGCAGTGCCATTTCTTTGCTTTGTACATAGCCAATCGCTTTGTAGAGGGGGTCTTTTGGCAGCAGCGTCAGGTTATGCAAGGTGTCATCACACCACGTAAAGAAGCGGTCAACCACCGGTTTGCTGTGGGTAAGCCGGTATTGGCGCTTTTTATCATCGGTCAGTTTTTGGCGTTGGATAGTCTCTTCTATCTCATACAGCTTGGCGATTAGGCTTATCGCTTCTTTGGCCGGTTGTGGCCAGCTGTTTTCGGCTGCAATAAATTGCCGGCGACTGTGCACCCAGCACTGGGCATGGGTTAAGCCCTCATTCGCTTTGATATAACTGGCATAGGCGCTGTAGCCATCGCTTAATAAAGTCCCTTTAAAGCGATGTTTTAATATCTCTTCTATATGTTGCCGCCCGCGGCTGGTGGAGAAGGTAAAAACAATTTCATCCTTATCACCATACACCGGCCAGAAGTAACTTTGCTTCATTTTGCCCGGGCCCGCTTTGCCTGCTTTAATCGGCGTCTCGTCCATTGCCAGCACCTGGCTTTGTAAGATGCTGGTCAGCATCGCATCCACAATCGGATAGAGTAAATCAATACCGCGTGCCACGATGGTGCCCAGTGTGCTGCGGCTTAAAGTAATGCCCGCTGCGGCTAAGCGCTGGTGTTGGCGATACAGCGGCAAGTGGTATTGGAATTTATCCACCAACATGCCGACGATAAAACTCACATCCGCCACGCTTTTATCCAGCACATTAAACGGCGCTGCGCTTGGCAGGATAGTGTCGCTGCCTTTGTGTTTAACGATTTGCCGGTCATAACGCAGCACGTCGAAGCTCTCTGGGCGCTGT
>NZ_JBOJLN010000045.1:0-865 GCF_050750165.1 Pseudidiomarina sp. WS423
TACATCAGGGTCTTCCAGGAAGACGCGCAGTGCCATTTCTTTGCTTTGTACATAGCCAATCGCTTTGGAGAGGGGGTCTTTGGGCAGCAGCGTCAGGTTATGCAGGGTATCATCACACCACGTAAAGAAGCGGTCAACCACCGGTTTGCTGTGTGTAAGGCGGTATTGGCGTTTTTTGTCATCCGTGAGCTTTTGGTTTCGGATAGTCTCTTCTATCTCATACAGCTTAGCGATTAGGCTAATCGCTTCTTTGGCCGGCGCTGGCCAGCTGTTTTCCGCTTCAATAAATTGCCGGCGACTGTGCACCCAGCACTGGGCATGGGTTAAGCCTTCATTGGCTTTGATATAACTGGCATAGGCGCTGTAGCCATCGCTTAATAAGGTGCCTTTAAAGCGATGCTTTACTATCTCTTCTATATGTTGCCGCCCGCGGCTGGTGGAGAAGGTAAAAACAATTTCATCCTTATCGCCATACACCGGCCAGAAGTAACTTTGCTTCATTTTACCTGGCCCGGCTTTGCCTGCTTTAATCGGCGTTTCGTCCATTGCCAGCACCTGGCTTTGTAAGATGCTACTTAGCATCGCATCCACAATCGGATAGAGTAAATCAATACCGCGCGCCACGATGGTGCCCAGTGTGCTGCGGCTTAAAGTAATGCCCGCTCCAGCTAAACGCTGGTGCTGGCGATACAGCGGCAAGTGGTATTGGAATTTATCGACCAGCATCCCCACGATAAAGCTCACATCCGCCACGCTTTTATCCAATACATTAAAGGGAGCCTGACTTGGCAGGAGAGTGTCGCTGCCTTTGCGTTTGATGATTTGCCGGTCATAACGTAGCACTTCGAAGCTCGCTGGGCGCTGC
>NZ_JBOJLN010000046.1:0-842 GCF_050750165.1 Pseudidiomarina sp. WS423
CACGTAGACTGCCCAGGACACGCTGACTATGTTAAAAACATGATCACTGGTGCTGCGCAGATGGACGGCGCAATCTTGGTAGTAGCAGCGACTGATGGCCCAATGCCACAGACTCGTGAGCACATCTTGTTGTCACGTCAGGTAGGCGTACCATTCATCATCGTATTCATGAACAAATGTGACATGGTAGATGACGAAGAGTTGTTGGAATTGGTAGAGATGGAAGTACGTGAACTTCTATCTGAGTACGATTTCCCAGGTGACGACTTACCAGTAATTCAAGGTTCAGCGTTGAAAGCGTTGGAAGGCGAAGAGAAGTGGGAAGCGAAAATCATCGAATTGGCAGAAGCTTTGGATTCATACATCCCAGAGCCAGAGCGTGATATCGATAAGCCGTTCATCATGCCAATCGAAGACGTATTCTCAATCTCAGGCCGTGGTACTGTAGTAACTGGTCGTGTAGAGCGTGGAATCGTGCGTACTGGTGACGAAGTAGAAATCGTAGGTATCAAAGATACTACGAAGACAATCGTAACTGGTGTAGAGATGTTCCGTAAGTTGCTAGACGAAGGTCGTGCAGGTGAGAACATTGGTGCGTTGTTGCGTGGAACTAAGCGTGATGAGATTCAACGTGGTCAAGTATTAGCGAAGCCAGGTTCAATCAAGCCACACACTCAGTTCGAAGCAGAAGTATACGTATTGACCAAAGAAGAAGGCGGACGTCACACTCCATTCTTCAAAGGCTATCGTCCACAGTTCTACTTCCGTACAACTGACGTAACTGGTTCAGTCCAGTTACCAGAAGGCGTAGAGATGGTTATGCCAGGCGACAACTTGAAGTT
>NZ_JBOJLN010000047.1:0-758 GCF_050750165.1 Pseudidiomarina sp. WS423
GCGCCGGCGGTGATGACCCCCAGGTTGATCACCACGTCGTTGGCCGAGAATATCCAGCTTGCC
Organism: Pseudidiomarina sp. WS423; assembly: GCF_050750165.1. Lineage (NCBI taxonomy): Bacteria > Pseudomonadati > Pseudomonadota > Gammaproteobacteria > Alteromonadales > Idiomarinaceae > Pseudidiomarina > Pseudidiomarina sp. WS423. The sequence goes on from NZ_JBOJLN010000047.1 coordinate 64, forward strand.
TTCATGTGCGCCCCGCCTTCCCGATGTTTGGATATGAGCAGCAGACAACTGGTATTGGCAATCAATGCGACGAATGCGATAGCCATCATCACCAGCGATTCAGGCTCACTACCGAATACAAAGCGTCTCACCACCTCTACGAGCACGCCCACAGCCAAGATCAGTTGCAGTACACCAGCAAGATGCGCGGCACGTACCTGCATTTTCACGCTATGTCCAACCGCATAAAGGGCAAGCCCGTACACCGCCGCATCGGCAAAATTGTCCAGGGATTCTCCAATCAGGCCGGTGGACCGGGCGATCAGACCGGCAGTCATTTCCACCACGAACAGAAGTGCATTGATGCCGAGCAACCAGCGCAGGGTCCCGGATTCTTGCTTAGCAGAAGCTGCCGAAAACTCGGCGGCCTTGATGGTCTCCGGATTTGCAGCGACGGTTTCCTGAAGCGAGGCGCCTAGCCCCAAGGTCTTCAGTTTCGAGGTGACGGGCTCGACCTCGCCGTCATGCACGACCTTCAGCCGGCGGTTCGACAAGTCGAAGGACAGCGCCCGAATCTCCTCAAAGCCGTTCAGGGCTAGGCGAATCATTCGTTCTTCTGATGGACAGTCCATCTTCGGCACGGCATAAACACTGACCCATCTCCCTGGCGCCTCGGAGGAGGCCTGTATATCGGTATCCGCTGCGGACGTTGCATC
>NZ_JBOJLN010000048.1:0-726 GCF_050750165.1 Pseudidiomarina sp. WS423
CCCAACTATTTTTTGCCTGTTAATGTGGGCGTTAAGTAGGAGAATAGATGGATACTCTTGAGGTTGAATTAAGCCGTCCAATTGGAGAAGAACAGATTGATCAATTAGATCTATTCAAGAGTAAATATGGCCAGCTTAGGGAAAATTGGCTATCCCTTGAAATGAGCGGAGCTAATCTCTCTGGATGGGTGGGGCTCGACCAAGAGGGGAAAAAGTCGAGTACAGGCCTAGGCGTCGATATTCATAGGCTGAAAGGCCTCTATGTAGACTTTCGTCATTTTATTCTAGAAAAGGACTTAGTTTGTTTCTATAAAGTTCGAAATCTTGTGCAGTCATACGCTCATGAATCGCCAGCTGTAAACTGTTTGGAGTCCATTAAGAAGCATTGGCAACGCTCAGACAAATCAACTAAATATAGCGATGTTTCTACTGAAGAGTTAATTGACTTGACTTTTAACGCTGATGTTTTTCATGTTCGAGATAAAGCTGTAATTCAGAGTCTTGCAAGCATTCGAGAGAAAGTTAATGATTCACTCCGGCATCACTTGGTGGTTTCATCGGTAATTGAAAAGATGCATGCACTTGAGAAACTTGCATGGGTTATAGAGCCGCTTACCATTGATTACCAGAAGATTCGGGTTCCGAAATGCTTTGCTTAACAAGGCCAGGCACGGCGACGTCTTTTTCGTTGCGGCTGCGCCTTCACTACAAGGCCGCGCGTGCTGG
>NZ_JBOJLN010000049.1:0-698 GCF_050750165.1 Pseudidiomarina sp. WS423
ATCAATCAGGAGTAGCATGGATATTAACTGGCAGGGTTTAATTACAGGCGCAGTAACTGTTTTTGTAATAACCTACTTCACTAAAAAAGCAACCTTCGCTGCAAAAGAGGGTGAGTTGAAATTTGGCATGTTTATGAAGGGGCTCGGACTGGCATGCCTTCTATTTTCAATAGCCCCTTTGGTAGTCCTGTTAACTGGCTATTACCAAGTCGATAAGCCTGGAGAAACAACAGCTCTGATCGGTTTAAGCATTGGTTTCGGAATCGGTGCGCTCTACACCTTAGCAGAAGGCTTTTTTGTCAAAGGTAGTTATGATAAAGAATCAATCACATTTTCAACTCCTTGGACTGGTAGTAAGAGCGAGAAATGGGATGATTTAGAGTCTATCAATTTTAATGGTTGGTGCTACTGGTATGTACTTAAATTTAAAAGCGGTAAAGTTGTCCGTTTATCTTCCTATTTAGGCGGCCACGGCTACTTACTAGCATTTTTGCAAGAGCGTGGCCAAAATTTCTAACAAGTTGCTGCACTCTGACACATATTACTACGCTCGTTTTTGTGTGTCGCTGCGCTCCATAATACACAAAAACGCTCTCCGCAATATGTGCAGGTGAGCAAAGCGTTATAAGGCAATGCAATGTGGAAGCATGTAATAACATCAAGTATTCAAGCCGCCTTTGTGGGGGCTGTTCTACTTG
>NZ_JBOJLN010000050.1:0-636 GCF_050750165.1 Pseudidiomarina sp. WS423
GCAAAACCCGCGTAAACCCTCGCCCAATCGGGCGGGGATATAAGCGGGAAACGCGAAGCGTTTCTAGTCAGGTGTGGCCTGACTTTGTACATATTCTTTCAGCGTTTCAATCGTTGCACCACCTGCGCTACAGGCAAAATAGGAGCGCGACCAGAGCGCTGCGCTCTTGCTTTGCCGGGGTACGTGGGTATTGAGTCTACGTATCCGGCGAGATGAAACCGATTTCAGGTTGTTCACCATAACGCTGATCGCCAGTTTCGGTGGGTAGGCCATCAACAGATGAACATGATCTTCTTCACCGTCCATTTCCAGCAGGTTACATTCCAGTTTCTCGCAAGCAGACTCAAATGCTTCACGCAGCTGCTCAATCATAAAGCCATCGAACAGTTTTCGTCGGTACTTGGTGGTAAAGACCAGATGAACAACCAGCTTGGTGACGCTGTGACGTTTTCTAAGGTAATCTGATAGCAATTCTTTATGATGCACACTCACTTGAAATATGACCTTAATAGCTTATAATGAATGAATTATATCAATGAGCGCTGAAATGTTAAAGGCCACGAAAGTACGCATTTATCCCACACCTGAGCAGGCGGAATTTTTAAACCGCCAGTTCGGTGCTGTGCGCTTTGCGTA
>NZ_JBOJLN010000051.1:0-634 GCF_050750165.1 Pseudidiomarina sp. WS423
TCGCCCGTGTGCTTTGCGTTAGAGCTCATCATGAATCTGTTCGATCTGCGTAATCCATTTGTAGCTCTTATTGTGTTGGGGAGCTTAATAATCCTGATTTATTCTTCTTGGGGGATATATGCTGTCTCTGAGAGGAGTAGGCAGTTTGATCAATTTGAGCAGTATCGCGCTCATTGGCAGTCATTGAATCTCAAAAACTATGCTTATGTTATTGAAGAAGGCTGCATGTTGAGCTCTACGACTTCAGCTACAGTCCAAAAAGGAGAGCACATTTTCGAGCAGTTCGAAAAGCAACATTTTGGCGGTAAAGCAACGATTGCTTATTTGTTTGAACAGACGGAGCAAGCTATCAAGGAAGCACACCAATTGGAGTTGAGATATAACAGCGATTACGGATTTCCAGAGGAAATACGTGTCGATTGGTCCAAAGATATTATTGATGACGAGTGTTCTTATCGGGTCACGGAGTTTAAACAAAATGAGCTCTAACAAACGCCATCAAAAACGCGCCCGTTGGGCGCTCGACTCGCAACAAGTTGCTCGCGTGTGTGGCGGGCGTTATAAGGCAATGCAATGTGGAAGCATGTAATAACATCAAGTATTCAAGCCGCCTTTGTGGGGGCTGTTCTACTTA
>NZ_JBOJLN010000052.1:0-602 GCF_050750165.1 Pseudidiomarina sp. WS423
CTGAAATTGAAGGCCAAAAAAGACCTCAAGCCGCTGTTGGCTGTTGCGAAGAAATCTCGCAAGTATCACTGGCTCAAAGATTTTGATTCGATTGCACTCCAGCAGGCATGTATCAATCTGGATAAAGCCTTTCAACATTTCTTTGATCCCAAACTGCCTTCTCGTTATCCCAAGTTCAAGCGCAAGCACGGCAGGCAGTCCAGCTATCATTGCATGAGCGTTGATTGTGGTGATGACTGGATTAAAGTGCCGAAGTTAAAGCAGCCCATTAAAGCGCGTATTCATCGCAAGGTTGAAGGAAAACTGAAAAGCATCACCCTGTCCCGCACCGTGACAGGTAAATACTATGCCTCGCTACTGCATGAAGATGGGCAAGAAGCTCCTGCGCCCATTCAAAGCCTGAATGCTGTTCAAGTTCTCGGATTGGATATGGGTTTAACACATATTGCCATAGATTCAAACGGCACGAAAAAACCGAATCCACGCTTTTTGAAGAAAGCCAGTGCCAATCTGCGCCGTAAACAAAAAGCCTTATCACGCTGCAAAAAAGGCAGCAAAGGTCGTGCAAAAGCCCGACTTAAACTCGCTAAGGCGCATCAGCG
>NZ_JBOJLN010000053.1:0-577 GCF_050750165.1 Pseudidiomarina sp. WS423
ACCTTCGGGTTGGGCCAGTGCTGGCACCATATCGCCCAGTAAGCTTAACTGCATACCCAATTCCAAGGCGCGCTTTTCTGACTTCTGACCAAACAGCTGCTTCTCAAACCAGGCTAAGCGTTGCTGAATGCCTGCGAAGGTTTCGCGCAATGACGCATGCTCAGTTTCCAGCTTGCCGTACTTTTCTGACCAGGCCTGATTCTCTGCAGAAGCCTGTTGCAACAAACTCTGCAGACGCGCGATTTCACTGGTCAAATTAACCCGTGTCTCGGCGTCCGTTGCCACGTTGGATGAGGATGAAGGCTTGATTTTCATAGCGTCAATTATACAGACTTATCAAGCGATTGACTGCCCATAGCGCTTCGCTTGTTTCTGGCGAAGTACGGTAATTCCGTCAACGATCATTTGCAGGGTGCAACCGGTGAGTGATTGGATCCCACTCGGATGCGGTTTCACCGGAAACTGGCCTTGCTCGAGGCGCTTAGCCCAGACACAATAGCCTGAGCTTTCGAAGTACAACACCTTCATCTGGGTTTTGCGGGCATTGATAAACACAAAGTACTGGCCGCTTTGTGGA
>NZ_JBOJLN010000054.1:0-577 GCF_050750165.1 Pseudidiomarina sp. WS423
CCCACAAAGCGGCCAGTACTTTGTGTTTATCAATGCCCGCAAAACGCAGATGAAGGTGTTGTACTTCGAAAGCTCAGGCTATTGTGTCTGGGCTAAGCGCTTAGAGCAAGGCCAGTTTCCGGTGAAACCGCATCCGAGTGGGATCCAATCGCTCACCGGTTGCACCCTGCAAATGATCGTTGACGGAATTACCGTGCTTCGCCACAAACAAGCGAAGCGCTATGGGCAGTCAAGCGCTTGATAAGTCTGTATAATTGACGCTATGAAAATCAAGCCTTCATCCTCATCCAACGCGGCAACGGACGCCGGGACACTGGTTAATTTGACCAGTGAAATCGCGCGTCTGCAGAGTTTGTTGCAACAGGCTTCTGCAGAGAATCAGGCTTGGTCTGAAAAGTACGGCAAGCTGGAAACCGAGCATACGTCATTGCGCGAGACCTTCGCAGGGATTCAGCAGCGCTTAGCCTGGTTTGAGAAGCAGCTGTTTGGTCAGAAGTCAGAAAAGCGCGCCCTGGAATTGGGTATGCAGTTAAGCTTACTGGGTGATATGGTGCCAGCGCTGACCCAGCCTGAAGGC
>NZ_JBOJLN010000055.1:0-556 GCF_050750165.1 Pseudidiomarina sp. WS423
CGGCGTTAAGTTGCAAGGAGGCATAAGTGAAAGATAAAGAAAAAATTGCAGTATTCATTGATGCTGATAATGCTCCAGCAAAAAAGATTGATAAAGTGCTATCTGAGCTTGCTCGCTATGGTGTGGTCAATATCAGAAAAGCTTATGGGAACTGGAAAAATCAAAACCTGAAAGTTTGGGAAGATGTGCTGCATGAGTTTGCTATTCAACCGATTCAACAATTTGATCTTACAAAAGGTAAAAATGCGACTGATATGGCGTTGGTGATTGATGTCATGGATGTCCTATATACGAAAAATGTCGATGTCATTTGCCTTGTATCATCTGATTGCGATTTTACTCCCTTGGTAACGAGGACTCTGGCTGATGGTAAATTCGTTATTGGTTTTGGTGAGCGTAAAGCCCCAGTAGCTTTTGTGAACAGTTGCTCTCGCTTTCTATATTTAGACGATGAAGCAGAGGTTGAACAACCCATTCAGAAACAAAGCCGGAATATTAAAAGTGATACTAAACTAATTAATTTGCTACGGCAGGCTATCGAAGCAGTGGAAGATGA
>NZ_JBOJLN010000056.1:0-554 GCF_050750165.1 Pseudidiomarina sp. WS423
CCGCTGGATACAAACCATCTGGAGCGGGCGCTTCGGCCCATACCCATGGGGAGAAAAAATTGGTTGTTCTGTTGGACAGAAATCGGTGCAGAGCATGTTGGCGTTATCCAAAGCCTGATAGTGACCTGCCGCTTACATAATATCAATGTAAACGATTATCTGACCGATGTGCTGCTGCGCATCAGCCAACACCCTGCCAGCCTGGTGCACGAACTGACGCCACGGTATTGGAAAACTAAGTTCGCTGATAATCCACTGCGCTCTGATCTCTTTGCTTTACCCGCCACTTCGGTAGAATAGCCTCCAGACGGAGGCGATATGCGCATAGAAGACCTAACCTTAGACGAATTACACGACCTGAACGAGCTTATCTGCAAGCGGATAGAGAACTTGCGTTTGCAAAACGATATCACTGTTCTAAGCCAGCTACGTTTAGGCCAAAAAGTGCACTTCAAGGCCAAAGAAGGCCAAGTGTTCGGGGTGGTCATCAAAATCAACAAGAAATCAGTGATGGTGGTCAGCGATGATAATCGCCAGTGGAAAATCCCACCAGG
>NZ_JBOJLN010000057.1:0-554 GCF_050750165.1 Pseudidiomarina sp. WS423
TAATGCCGATCAGTTAAGAAATATTTTAGCGATCGGTTGACCGATCCTCCCAATGGATCAGAATCCGTAGTTAGTTAATTCTAGCTACGGATTTTTTTATGCAACTCACCACAGCACTCGCAATAGCCAATGGATATGCTCCAAACTCTGAAGAACTGGGTAAATTATCCGACATTCTTGATCCTGATTTAATTGATGAGGCGTTTGATAAGGCCGGTGTCGGCACGGTCAGGAAAAGACGTTTACCCTTGGATATGGTGTTGTGGAGTATTATAGGCATGGCCTTATATCGCAACACCAGCGTGTGGGACATCGTTGGACAAATGAATATTATGCTGCCTGGTCGACGGGCACTTGTAGCTCCAAGCGCTATTCCTCAAGCACGACAACGCCTTGGTGAACATGCCGTACAATCGGTATTTGAACATACGCAAGCGATTTGGAATGAACAAGCCGAGCATCCAACATGGCATGGCTTACGATTGCTTGGCGTCGATGGTGTTGTTTGGCGAACCCCTGACTCCAATGAGAATCAGCAAGCGTTCAAAAAGAGT
>NZ_JBOJLN010000058.1:0-536 GCF_050750165.1 Pseudidiomarina sp. WS423
CGTAGCGTGTAGTGATTTTGAAGTAAAACTTGTTTCATTTCTCGATAGCCGAGTTCGATTTCCCAACGTTGCTCATAAAGCTCAACAATATCTTCGCTTGGATAACGCAATGGATCGACCATCGACGTTAATATGGTGCGCTCTTTACCATCAATAGTCCGTGTTAACATTCGAGCTTGCATGGTCTCAGGTAAATTCGGATATTTTTTGCGTGATTGTGGCGTGGTTGTCAGCTCAATGAGCTTTTGGTGACGGCCTATTTTCCTGAGCACTTTATATTGAGTTCCTTTTCTCATTGGAATAAGCCAGTGACGTTCAACACCGGTATTTTGCCACTTGTGAAGGAGTCCTAACGAGTAAAAACCTCGGTCGAATAGGGTCAATGAATGGTTAGCTGTCGATTCGATAAGTCCTTCTGCAAGCACCATCTCATTTGTTGAAGCACAATCAAATTGGCTTCCCGTTAGAAGATGGCTCGTTAATTCCATTTGGCAGACCATGCGCACTTGAGGATATTGCTCACCAAATTGATTTGA
>NZ_JBOJLN010000059.1:0-519 GCF_050750165.1 Pseudidiomarina sp. WS423
GCAAGGAGCAGCATTGAAACCTGAGATTTCTTTAGAAAAAGTATGGTTTGATGATGATCTGATCGAATTGAAAATTTCTGTCTGTAATGGTAAATCGATATTTACTAATAAAGTTTATGTTGGCAGTCATCAAATTTTAGAGTTGGTAAACGCACTTAATGTCTTTAAAAACCATTATTACGGTGGTTTAAAAGACATATTGCTGGGTCAGTTTGGTCGTGAATACGCCAACGGTGCTTTTTCTGCGAGGCTTCACTTTCCTAAGCCGGGGGCTTTGTACATAGCAACTCATCAGCAATCTGAATACTTTGAGTTCAAGGGACAGGAAGAGGCAAGCGAGGCGAAAATGTACTTAAAAACCGAGCCAGCCCTTTTAGATAACTTTATTCAGGAGCTAAAGGGGTTAAGCAATGGCATTAGTGATGTTGCAACGCTCGTTTGCACCTAACAATCCGCGTCATTCGGGGCCTGCGGCCCCTGCGACGCTCACACGTTCGCGCGCATGCGCGGGGCGTTATG